>DATHTG010000168.1:0-8943 GCA_035463515.1 Candidatus Limnocylindrales bacterium | reverse complement strand
ATACAGGCTGAAGAGCCAGTCCCGGAACGCGCCGATCGGCACGGGCTCGGCCTCGACGTCCCGCGCGGACCCATCGTCGAGCCTGAGGGTCAGCGGCGGCGCGCCCGGTCGCTGGATCCCGAGCTCGTCGACAAACTCCATGACGAGCATGTACATAGGCAGATTGCCGCGCCGGTTCGAGTCGTTATCGGCGGGTACCAGCGGTGTGACGACGCGGCGCGCCTCCTCGACCGGTGTCCCGCCCACCGCCGTCACGATGCCGCCCACGAGATCGACCAGAGGCGGCCGAGCGGCGACGACGCGGAGACCGTCGGGAAACTCGCGCAGCCAGAGCGGCAGCACGTGGACGCTGTCGCCCTGCTGCGCCATCGCCCATGCGCCGCTGTGCCCATCTCGATCGCGGTGACCCATCAGCCCCATCACATCGACGAGGAAACCGGCATCGGACCGCTCACCGGCCCGCGCTGCGACGGCGTCGACCCGGGCACGGAACGCGGCTTCGCCCTCGTCGAGGAAGGGATCCGGGTGGATGGCGACCAACCGCTCGACGAGCTGGTCGAGGTCCTCGAGGCGCTCGACTGCCGCGCCCGACGTCGCGGGTACAGGGGGATCCGATGGGGGACCGACCGACGTGGATGGCGCCGTCCCGGCGCAGCCGGCCACGAGCACGACGAGCAACGCCAACGACCGCCGCACTGCCATGCGGCGAAGATACTACGAGCTCGAACTATATGTCGACGTCTGAGTCGAGACGGGACGCCGCGGTGTCGATGGCGTCGGAAAGGGCCTGGACGGCGGCGCGGATCTCATCGCTCGGCCGGTCCAGTGCGTCGAGGATCGCCTGGTCAGCGCCGCTGAACGCCGGGTTCGCGGCGCGGTGGGCGCCGCGACCCGCGTCGGTGAGGACGACCCGGAACGAGCGGCCGTCGGCCGGATTCGGGATGCGCCGCGCGTGGCCGCGCTCGAGCATCGGTCGGAGGTACCCGGACATCGTCGAGGGCGGGACGCCGAGGGCAGCGGCGAGCTCGGATGGTGTCCGCGGTCCCGCCTCGAACATCAGGCTGTAGACCGCGTATTCGACGGGCCGCAGACCCGTACCCGCCAACGCTCGGTCCAGGTACGCGCCGAGCCGGCTCGACAAGGCGAAGACATCGAACGGCAGCGAGATCTCGCGCTCTGGACGGCGGCGGACACGACTGGTCGCCGCGGGCGGGCGCGCTGGATGCTGGGTCCGGGCCACGCCCGGAGTCTAGGGCGGCGAGACCGACGGTGACGGTCGCCGCGACAGCGGCAGACGCACCGTGAACCTGGCACCCGCGTTGTCCCGGTTCGCCGCCGCGATCCGTCCCCCGTGCCGCTCGACGATCCACGCCGCGATCGCCAACCCGAGCCCAGTGCCGCCACCAGGTGCCCCTGGCGCGCGGTAGAACCGGTCGAAGACGCGTGGCAGGTCGTCCGGCCGGATCCCGGGCCCCTCGTCCTCGACGACGAGCACGGCATCCGGGCCGTCGGTACGGACCCGCACCTCGACCCGGCTGCCACGCGGCGCATGGCGGATCGCGTTATCGACGAGGATCGCGACGAGCTGGCGAAGCCGGGCTGGGTCGCCCTCGACCTCCGCCGGGATCGGGTCGACCGCCAGCGAGACGTCGCGCTCGGACGCGAGCAACGCCATCGCCGACGCACCGGAGGAGGCGACGTCGCCCAGGTCGACCGGCACCTGCTCGAGCTCGATCGCGCCCGAATCGGATCGCGCCAAAAGCAGGAGATCCTCGACCATCGATGTCAGGTGGTCGACCTCGTCGCGGATGTCTGTCAACGCGCTCCCGACGGCGGCCACCGGCTGCTTCGGATGGCGCTCCAGGTCGTCGACGCTCGCCCGGATCACGGTCAACGGCGTCCGCAATTCGTGCGAGGCGTCAGCCGCGAACTCCCGCTGGCGGCGGAGTGCCTCGCGCTGTCCGATGAGCGACTGACGGATGGGCACCAGCGCGCGGTTGGCATACGCGGCGCCGACCCCGGACGCGACGAGCAGCGCGACCGCCCCGCCGACGACGAGGACCAGGACGAGGACCCGCAACGTCCGCTCCTCCGTCGTGCGATCCCCGACGATCTGAAGGTAGACCTGCTGACCACGGAAGAGGACAGGGTCCGTGAGGACACGGACTGGTGTTTCGGTCGCGTCGCCCGGCGCAGTCCCGCCGCCGATCGTGACGGTGTCCTCGCGGATGTCCCGCCCGCCCGAGTCGCGGACTGCCTCGATCGAGGCCGATACGGGCAGACCGGCCGGGACGCGCGCACCCCGTCCGACGGGATCTCCTCGCGCATCGACGACCATCGCGAATGTCCCTGACCCGGGGCCGCCGAAGTCGAACCCGCCCTCCGGCAGCGTGTCCGGGCCCGGCCGCCCCCCGGTCAGCCGGGCAGCCTGGTTCACGAGCTGTGCCGTTCCCGAGGTCGACAGCGAGCGATCGACCGCGACGTAGAGCACGCCGCCGAGCAGGAGGAGGAGGACGAGTGTGATGCCCCCGCTCCACAGCGCGAGCTGGAGCCGGACGCGCCGGAGGAGCGCCGCCTCCTCCGGCGTCAGGGCGTCGGAGCTGAGCGCCTTAGCCATCCGCGAGGCGGTAACCGACCCCCCGGACCGTCTGGATGTAGCGCCCCGCCCCGCCCAGCTTGTCGCGCAGGTAGTGGATGTAGGCATCGACAGCATTTGGGGTGACGGCGACACCGAAGGGCCACGCCTGATCGAGCAGCTGGTCGCGTGACAGCGTCTGCCCGGAGTGCCGGAGGAGGCATTCGAGGAGCGAGAACTCGCGTGGGCTCAGGTCGACCGTCGCGCCGTCCACGGTCACGCGCCGGGCCGCCTCGTCGAGGGCGATCGGACCAGCGACGAGCGTCGGCTTCGTCCTACGGCCCGCAGGTGAGCCGCGACGGGCCAGCGCCCGCAACCGCGCCGAGAGTTCCTCGAACGCGAACGGCTTCACGAGGTAGTCGTCCGCGCCGGCATCGAGCCCCGTCACGCGATCGCCGACCGTGTCACGTGCCGTGAGCATCAAGATCGGGATCTCCGAGCCGCCGTCCCGCAGCCGCCGAGCGACCTCAAGCCCGGTGATATCGGGCAGGCCGATATCGAGGACCACGCACTCGATCCCCGGCGCATCCTCGGCGATCTCGAGTCCGGACCGGCCATCCGTCGCCAGCTCGACGACGTGCCGGTCATCCTCGAGCAGGCGCTTGAGGAGTCTCGAGAGGCGCGGGTCGTCTTCGATGACGAGGAGATGCATCAGTCACCAAGTGTGCGGCACTCCCTGAGACGCCGATGAGAACGGAGGGGCATCGCCGTAGCATCGCGAGCGTGAGTGAGGGAGGCGTCCATCGCCGCGGACGGCGCGCAGCCGCCGGGATCCGACAGGTCCCGTGGCGACGTCTCGTGAACCCGTATCGGCCGATCGAGATCCTGTCGGCTGACGAGGTGGAGTCGATCCACGCGGCGTCGCTTCGGATCCTGTCCGAGATCGGCATGCAGGTCCTCGGCGATCGAGCGATCGACCTGCTGGCCGGTGCCGGTGCCTTCGTCGACAGGGCGACGCGGACCGTGCGGCTCGATCCCCCGCAGCTCGACGAGCTGGTCGCTCTCGCGCCGCACGAGTTCTCGTTGCATGCCCGGAACCCCGACCGAGACGTCGTGTTCGGCGGCGCGAACCTCGTGATCTCGGCGGTCGGAGGGCCGGCCTTCGTCTCGGACATCGATCGCGGCCGCCGGCCTGGCAACATCGCGGACTTCCGAGACTACGTCCGACTCATCGGCGCCCTCGACGTCATCCACCAGGAGGGAGGCGGTCCGTTGGAGCCGACGGACCTGCCGGTCGAGACCCGCCACCTCGACCAGTACCAGGTGTTCGCGACCGAGCTCGACAAGACGTGGCACTGCCTCGGGACAGGGCGGGTCATGGTGGAGGACGCGCTCGAGGTCATGTGCCTCGTGCGCGGAGTCTCGCGGGACGACCTGCTCGCCGGACCGTCGCTGATCACGATCATCAACACGAACTCGCCACTTCGACTCGATGGACCGATGAGTGACGGGTTGATCGCGATGGCGGAGCACGGCCAGCCGGTCGTCGCGACGCCGTTCACGCTCGCGGGAGCGATGAGCCCGGTGTCGCTCGCCGGGGCGATCGCCCAGCAGAACGCGGAAGCCTTGTTCCTCGTCGCGTTGGCGCAGATCGTCCGGCCGGGCGCACCCATGATCTACGGGGCATTCACCTCGAACGTCGATATGCGGACCGGCTCGCCGGCATTCGGCACACCCGAGTCGGTGAAGGCGCAGTTCGCGTCGGGGCAGATGGCGCGGCGGTACGGATTGCCCTGGCGTTCGTCCAATGCCACCGCGTCTCCGGTGGTGGATGCGCAGGCGGCGTACGAGGCCGAGATGGCCGTATGGGGGGCGGTGATGGGCGGCGTCAACCTGCTCTACCAGGGCGCCGGCTGGCTGGAGGGCGGGCTGACGGCCTCGTACGAGAAGCTGATCATCGACGCGGAGATCCTCCAGATGATGGCCGAGGTGCTCCAGCCGATCGAGGTGTCGGAGGGCGCGCTCGGCCTGGACGCCATCGCCGAGGCCGGCCCGGGCGGCCACTTCTTCGGGACGGCCCACACGCTGGAGCGGTACGAGACCGCGTTCTACACGCCGATGGTGTCCGACTGGCGGAACTTCGAGACGTGGGAAGCGGACGGTTCGCGAACTGCCACGCAACGCGCGAACACGATCTGGAAGCGGTTGCTTGCCGAAGCCGTCCCGCCGGCGCTGGACCCGTCGATCGCCGGCGCCCTCGCGGCGTTCGTCGAGCGCCGCAAGCGAGAGATCACGGCCGCGTAGCTCGGTCGGTCGTCGACTTCGGGCCTGTCGCTCGAAAGACGGCGGCGGACCCGGCGATCTCGATCTCGACCTCCTCGAACGAGGCTTCGAGGATCTCGCGCAGGCCTTCCTCACTGTCATCGAGGTTGTCGAAGCCGCCATGCCAGTTGAACAACGTGAGGACGCGACGAGCCCGCCAGCTGTGTTCCGCTGAGCGACCGAGCACCGTCGCGCCGAAGAACCTACCGGTCGGCGCGAGAACGGCCGCGATGTGCTGGATGGCCAGCGCCTTGCGCGACATCGGCCCAGGCAGGCAGTGGATGACCAAGTTGAGAGCAGCCGACTGGAAGGGACCTGTCACCGGGAGTGGCTTCAGGACGTCAGCCTCGACCGTCGTGACGTCCAGTCGCTTCAGCTTGCCGCTCGCATGGCGAAGGACGTTCGGGTTCGGGTCCAGGAGCGTCACCTTGCTGCCATCCGGGAGGGACGACCGCTCGATGAACCACCCGGTGCCGGGACCCACATCGAGATGGTCATCCCGGATGAGCTCGCGGTACCCCTTCATGATCGGTTCCAGCGGCGTCTGCCAGACGAACTCGGCGACGAAGCCGATGACGACCCGGTCGTACGCCGCGAGGAGACGCGGGGTGTAGTCGGCCTGACCTCGGTACGCTGGGTCGTCTCGATCCATCGCCTGTCTCGACCTCGGAAGCGGCGCAGGGCGGACTCAGCATAGGAGGTGACCGTGGCGACCAAGAACCCGCCGGGCTGGTTCGACCGCATCGATCGACGGATCACCACATGGATGGCCGATCACGGCCTGACGCTGCTCCGGCTCGCGCTCGGCGTGGTGTTCTTCTGGTTCGGCGTCCTGAAGTTCTTCCCCGATGCGAGCCCGGCCGAGGCCCTTGCGGGCCGGACCATCGAGACGCTGACGTTCGGCGCTATCCCGCAGGACGTGGCATTGCGGATCCTGGCCGTGTGGGAAGTCGCGATCGGTATCGGCCTGTTCGTCGGACGCTGGATGCGTGCCGTCCTGCTGTTGCTGTTCGTGCAGATGCTCGGCACGATCACGCCGCTGTTCCTGTTCCCCGCCGAGACGTTCACCACCTTCCCGTTCGCGCCGACGCTCGAGGGCCAGTACATCATCAAGAACGTCGTGATCGTCGCTGCGGCGATCGTCCTCGGGGCGACGGTGCGAGGTGGAGAATTGAGCCCGGAACCCGTCGTCGAGACACGTCCGACCTGACGGCGAACGGGTGTCGTGGGGCACAGGTGGAGGAGGAGTCGAGATGGCTGCGACGGGCAGCGGAACGAAGGAGGACCCGTGGGTCCTCAAGACGGCACCGGGGACGTCCGAGTACCAGATGTGGCGCGATGCGTCGGCCGATCCCCCGGCGATCGTCTGCCAGGTCGGCTCGACGCAACTCAAGTACCACCTGAGCGCGATCGACGACCTGCACGCGATGCTCAAGGCGCACGGCGACTGGATGGATCTCGGCGCCGCCGATGAGCAGAAGGACGCCAAGCCCGGCACGGTCGAGGCGTGGGGCCGCGACTCGAGCAACCCGGTCGGCGGGTGGTACGGGCTGCGGAAGGGCTACCGCGGTCGGTTCGGGATGTACATGCCGCCGCTCCTCGAGGCGCTCGGCAAGGCCGAGCTGACCCACGACGCGAAGAACAACAGGATGCGGGCGATCTAGCGACCGCCCGCATCCGTTCGTCGATCCGCGACAACCCATCGGGCGCCGGGCCGCCGACGGCGTTCCCGCGAGCCACCCCGCAGGACGCCGGTTCGACTTCGCTATCCCGCGCGACGCCTCGCGTTGACGCGCCGGCCCCGCATCGGACCGACGCCATCGCCCGCCACAGCGGCGAGCGCTTCCTCCGACGGCTCCTGGGCCGGCGGCAGATGTGGCAATGACGTCTGTGACTCCAGCCCGGACCGGATGATGCGCTGGAGCTCAGCGTCCAGGACGGGGTCGGTCTCGATCGGCCGGTACGCGGCAAGTCGCCGCTCGACCTCGTCCACCGCCCGCTGATAGGTGTCCTTGCCCCCGGCCTTCATCCAGTTCTCCCGATTGTCGCGATCGACGATCGAAGACGGGAGATACAGCTCGGTGGGCCAGTGCGCCATCGTGTGGTCGGCCATGATCAGGTGTTGGTCGGCCATCAGCTGGTCGATCAACGCGCTCACCGGGAGATCGTCAGCGACCCGGATCTCGCGCACGAAGCGGAGCGCCTGACCGCACATCTCGTCGTCGAAGACGAGCTTTGGCAGGTTGAAGACGAGCAGGAAGTCGAGCATCCCGGGTCCGGAGACGCTATTCACCCCGGAGAGCGCCGCGACCAGCGCCGACCCGAACGTCTCCGCCCCCGCTTGCGCGTCGAGGATCGGCCCGTCCGACAGCGCCATGTACGACTGGCAGGGCAGCTCGAGGGCCTTCGCCACGGCGATGTACGCCGCGTCGAGCTGGATCGCCTCGATCGCCGCCATCGGCGAGGACGCGACCTTCATGTGGAACGTCGCCGGTGCCCCGCCGAACAGGACTGGCGCCCCGGGCCGGATGACCTGGGCCATCGTGATGCCCGCGAGGACGTCGACGGTGTGGAACACCGTCGCCCCGACCGTCGTCACCGGCGCGATCAGGCCCATCAGCGTGACCGGCACGATCTCGACCGGGATGCCCGCCTCGACGCAATCGATGAGGTTCTGGCACGAGTCCTCGCTGTACCGGAAGTTGCCGGTCGCGGTGATCGTGAAGATCGACATCGGGCGAGCGATGAGGTCCGCCCGATCCGCGCGGAAGAGCTGCATCATCTCGACCATCCGCGGGACGCCATGCTCGGTGAATGCGCCCGACACCACCGGCTTCTTCGAGTTCGTGAGGATCATGTAGAGGCGCCACGCGTCGGAGACCTGCGCCTCGATGTCGTCGTTGGTCGAGAACGCCGTCGCGAGGTAGGCGATGTGCGGCAGGCCGTCGGCCAGCCGCACGTACTCGACGAAGTCGGTCGAATCCGCTAGCCGGACCTCGCCGGTCCGGTGGTCGAGCGTCTTCAACCCCGACGAGCCCGGGACGAAGTGGACGCGGTCCTCGCCGAGATCCGCGTGCGGCGAGCCGTCGCGGTCGTACAGCGTGAACGACCGGGGAGCCGAGGCGATCGCGGCCTCCACCACGGAACGAGGGAACAGCACGCGCCCGGCTTCGTTCGTGGGCAGGCCGGCATCGACCAACCGGCGGCGCAGCTCCGGCCCGCGGATCTCCATGCCGACGTCCGCGAGCACGCGTTTCGCCTCGTCGATGATCCGGTCGATGAGGGCAGGGTCGAGGATCTGCAGGCGTGGCCGAGTCATCGCGAGAGTCTATTGCCCTACGCTACGGCCATGACCCCCGATCGCTCACGGCGGGCCGCCGACCTGCTCGTCGACTGCCTCGCCGCCGAAGGCTGCGAGTACGTCTTCTCCGTCCCGGGCGAGGAGACGATGGACATCCTCGATGCACTCTCGGTGCACGAGGGCGTCCGCCATATCACGACCCGTCATGAGCAGGGCGCGGCATTCATGGCCGACGTCCATGGCCGGTTGACCGGTCGTGCCTCGGTCGCGATGGGCACGCTCGGCCCCGGCGCGACGAACCTGCTCACCGGCATCGCCGACGCGTACCTCGATCGTGCACCGCTCGTCGCGATCACCGGTCAGGCCGCCGCGAGCAAGCTCCACAAGGAGGCGCACCAGGTCGTCGACATCGTCCGGATGTTCGAGCCGGTGACCAAGTGGAACACGCGGGTCGAGCGGATCCGGGCGATCCCCGAGATCGTCCGCAAGGCGTTCCGGGTCGCGACGCTCGAGAAACCGGGACCGACCCACATCGAGCTCCCGGAGGACATCGCCGCGACGGACATCCGGCCGTCCGACGGCGGACCCCCGCCGGTGCCGCTCACGCCGGGGCACGCCTACTTCCCCGAACCGACGGACGAGGCGATCGACCACGCCGCGCGGCTGATCGCCCGTTCGGAGCGGCCGCTGATCCTGGCCGGCAACGGCGTGCTCCGTCGCAATGCGTCGCCGGAGCTACGGGCTC
>DATHTG010000167.1:0-5088 GCA_035463515.1 Candidatus Limnocylindrales bacterium | reverse complement strand
GAGCAGGTTCCCGATCACCTTGTGGCTGGTGGCCGTGATCCCGACCTTCTTGCCGGCAGCCAGCAGCGTCGTGATCATCCGCGCCCCGGTGTATGTCTTGCCCGCACCCGGCGGACCTTGGATCGGGAGCACGGTGGCGTCGAGGTGCAGCGCGAGTCGCCGCGCGGCGTCGAGATCCGACTCGCTCTCTCGGACGAGTCGTTCGCCGTGGGGCTGACCGGTGCGAGGCATTCGGCCGAGCAGCAGTTCGCGCACCGCCCGACCGGGCCCCGGCCCGTCGATGCCGTGCTCGGCGACCCATTCGCCGAGCTCGAAGAGACGAGCCTGGAGATCCTTGGTCGGGATCCAGGGGAGGGACACGACGGCGCGTGGATGCCCCTCGGCGATCGATCGCTTGATGTCGACCGTGCCCTTCGCGACGTCGACCGCCACGAGGTCGCCGATCGCCCAGTCGAATGGCGAGGCGTCCGGGTCGGCCTGCTTCTTGGCGGGGTCGAAGAGCCGCCCCCCGATCCTCCCGACGTCGAAGTCCTGCGCCGGGAATCTGTATCGCCACGTCTGGCGGCCATTCCGGTTGACTGGGTCGAGCTCGCCGACCGGTTCGAGGAGGCCGATGGGCTCGTTCTCATCGACGAGCTGCTCGGGGGTGAGGTCGAGCAGGCGATGGAATTCCCACCACATCGCCTTGTCCTCGCGGCGGTGCCAGCCGAGGAGCTGCCCGAGGAGCCACTGGGCGTGCTGCTCGCGCGACCGTTCGAGCGGGTCGGTCGGGATGATCGACGGGTCGGTCAGCCGATCGACCAGCGCCTGGACCTTCGCCATCGCCTCGGTCACGTCGGCTGGCAACGCTTCTTCGCGCGGACTCGGGCGGGGGACGTCGATGCCTTCGGCGATGAGCTCCTGGCGGCGGCCTTCGAGCCAATCTCGCAGCAACTCGTTGGACACGACGTCGTCAAGGTTGTAGCGCTCGATGCGATCAAGGATGTCGCTGTCCGGTCGTTCGCCCTCGCCGAGCTCGAGCCACGTCTCGAAGGCCACGATGCTCGAGCCCGCGTCACGGAGGTCGATCTTCCGCTCGAAGCCGTAGAACGCCTCCATCCGCTTGATCGAGTAGCTCTCGACCGATGCCCGCAGCGATTGGCGTACGGCACGCAGCAGGTCGACCATCACGCCGTCGCGGAGCAGTCGGTCGACCTCGGCCTCGCGCGTGCCGTAGCGGCCCATAAGGCGTTTCAGCGCGGTCGGCTCGTACGGCGCGTAGTGGTAGACGTGCATCGTCGGGTCGGCCTCGAGCCGAGCCATCACGAAGTCGATCAGCCGCTCGAATGCGGCCCGCTCGCCATCGAGCGTGAACTCGCCCGAGGCGTCGCGCGACCAGAACGCGTGGAAGGCGCCATCGGTCTCGAGGACACCGAAGAGGTAGTCAAGCCCATCCTCGAACGCGTATGGGTCGCCTTCGATGTCGAAGAAGAGATCGCCGGCGGATGGCGGCGGGAGCGAAGCAAGTCCCCGTTCCGTCTCATACGGCTCATCACGCGCAGGCCGCAGCAACTCGTACTTGAGGCGTGCCTCGCGCCGTCCCTCGAGCTGGATCCGCGCCTGCTCGCGGACACGCGCGAGCGCGCCTTCGGACGTCGCCTCCAGTGGCGGGTCCATGGGGAGCGCGAGGTCGCCGAGCCCTTCGAGCGTCGCCACGCCCCTCGCCGTGAGGGCGCGACGCTGCCGGCCGGAGATGCCGGCCACGAGGCTCAGGTGGTCGTCCGCGCGACGTCGCGCGGAGCACTCCACGGCCCAACGACAGACATCGCAGTGCTCGACCGGCTCCGGATAGGTGTCGAGTGACGGGAACGCGACCGGCCGATCGCCGCCGACCGCGGAGAGGAATCGCTCGCGCGCCGCGCGGTAATAGGCCAGATAGTCGTCGACCCGGAGCTTCTCGACGGCACGAGCGCTGCCACCCAGCGCCACGTGCATCCACTCGGGACGGACGCCCTGGAGCCGCTCGAGCTGGTCGACGTACGAGCAGATCTGCAGCACGGCACTTGCCTTCACGTGGCGGGCCAGCTTCGTGTCGGCGACCTCGTAGTGATATGGACCCCACGTGGACGGTCGTACCCGATCGTCGACCCTGAGCAGGAAGTCAGCGTGGCCTCGCCACGTGCCATCGAAGAACGTCGCCTGGTACACGACGTCCGCTCCCGACGCCATCGCCTCGATCGTCTCCGCTGCCGCCGCTCGAAGCCGGTCGCCGTCGTCCTCGATCGATGCGTCCAATGTGATCGCGACGACCCGGCGGCCCTCGGCTTCGAGGTCCGCGAGGTATCGACGCTCGTGTTCGAAACCGCGTTTGCGGATGATGTCGAGCTCGGGATCCGCGCGCATCGGCCGCTCCACCAGGCCGGCCATCGCGGCCCGCTCGAGCTCGGTGAGGTGCTCGCAGGCGAGATAGGCGACCAGGTCCGTGGCGGCGTAGACGGGTCGCCCGTCGATCGACTGCACGTCGGAAACCTTAGCGGCGGTTCGCGACAGCTTGCGTGTCGAAGGGCTGCGCTACCCTCGGAACATGGCGTGGCAGCGCGACCCCGAGCGGCCGGATCCCGCGGAGCCGTCTCGTCAGAAGCTGCGTGAGACGCTCGTCGAGCGGCAGATCCGTGAGGCGATGGAGGACGGCCGGTTTGACGGACTTCCCCACCAAGGGCAGCGGTTGCCGCTCGAGGACGACTCGCTCTCTGGTGACCGCGCGATGGCCCACCGTTTGCTCAAGAACGCTGGCGTCGCGCCGGCCTGGATCGAGGCGGACAAGGCCGCACGCACGATCCTCGACGAGCGTGATCGACTGCTGGCTCGGGCACCGCGGCTCTCGCCGCTCGGACGGTCGCATGCACGGGCCGAGTTGACGCGCCTCGTGGACGAGGCGAACCGGGCGATCGTCCGGGTGAACATCGAAGCGCCGACGGATCGTCAGCAACGCCGCTTGCTCGATCCCGACGCCGAGATGGCCCGATTCGAACGGGCGGCGAGGGGCGAGCCGCCCGGTTAGCGTCGCAGCGTCTGGTCAGTGGGCGGCGGACGCGCTCCTGAGACGCTGGGTGGAGCCGCAGATCGGGCAGGTCGCGACCCGGGCGGCCGGATCGACCTCGAGGAAACTCGCGCAGCCATTCGTGCGGCAGAACGGTTGGGTGGGATGGGATGCGGCTGCGCGACGGCGCATGCGACGCATCGAGCTGGCGCGACCGGCGTACGTCGCGGTCACGGAACGGGACATCATGGTTCGGTTCGCTTCTTGTGCTTTCTGGCGCGCCTCAGGCGGTGTCGGCCTGGGCGGCGACCCTCAACGTTTGCGCTTCACACGCCGAGATCGGGCGGGAGCGGTCCTGGTGATCCGGGCGGCGAATGGGGAGCGTCCGTTGGTGGATGCGCTCGACCGGTGCCGTCGCTGCGGATCGATGACGTGAACACTATAGCACAGGTGTTCGGCCTGCCCCTGGGCGATGGTCCGGCGCCGATTGGGCTCTCACGCGGCTCCGGGACTTGCATCGAGGCGCTACCCTGCCGGGCATGACCGTCAGCGCGATGCCCGAGACCACGCTGCGCCCTATCCTGCCCGAGGATGCCGAGGGCCTTGCGACCATCCTCGCGAAGCCCGGCGTCGCCCGCTGGTGGGGCGATTTCGACCAGGATCGGGTCGAACGTGAGCTGATCGTCGGTGAGCCGGACGTGCGCGTGTACGCCATCGAGGTCGACGGGCGGCTCGTCGGCGCCATCCAGAGCGCGGAGGAGACCGACGACGAGTTCCGACACGCCGGCATCGACCTCTTCCTTGACGACGACTCGCAGGGGCAGGGTATCGGCCCGGAGGCGATCCGCATCCTGGCCCGGCGTCTGATCGAGGACGACGGTCACCACCGCATCACGATCGACCCCGCCGCTGACAACGAGTACGCGATCAGCGCGTACGAAAAGGTCGGCTTCAGGCGGGTCGGGCGCCTCCGACGCTATCAGCGCATGGCCGACGGCACGTGGGTCGACGGCATGCTGATGGAGCTCCTGGCGGACGACCTTATCGACTGACGGTCCCGCACGGGAGATGGCCCTTTCGGGCCTTGTCAGCCGGGGACATGGGTCTACCATGCCCGAGAGCCGCGATACCGCGGCACACAGAGGGAGGCAAGAACGCACATGAGTGCACCTACGCCAGCCGCCACGAGACCGATGGGGATCACGATCCTCGCAGTGCTGTCCGCGATCGGCGGCGTGCTCGGGATCCTCGGTGGCATCGCCCTGATCGGCATCGGCGGCCTCGCCGCCGCGTCGACCGGGACCACCGCCTACTTCGGCCTCGGTGCGATCTGGGGCGTGCTGGTCCTCGCCTCGGCGATCGCGAGCCTCGTGTTCGCATACGGGGCTTGGACGCTGAAGCCGTGGGCCTGGCCACTCGGCGTGGCGCTGCAGGTCATCAGCCTTGCGCTTGCGGCGCTGACCGTCATCTCGGGCGGGGACATCTCCGGCCAGATCATCAGCGTCGTGATCTCAGCGATCATCCTGTACTACCTGTTCCAGCCGAACATCAAGGCGGTCTTCGGGCGAGCCTGAGCCACCGAAGCGTCGACCCGGCGGACGCCCAAGTCCGCCGGGTCTTCTTTCTTGCCGGAACCAGACCCTCAGCGGGTCAGATCGGCGGCCACGGGATGGCTGGCCAGGTCGGGGACGGGTAGGGGAACGTCTTCCGCGCCAGGAGATCGTCGATCCGCCTGACGGTCGCGCGGACCTCGGCCTTGCTGAGCAGGGACCGCAGCTCCCCTCCAAGGTCCCGGTCCAGCGCCTCCCGGATCCGGTCCAGCCCGGCCAGCTCGTCCGGGAGCAGCGGGTCCCCGCGCCACGCCCACAGGACCGTCCTGAGCTTGGGCGTCACCGAGAAGCAAACCCCGTGGTCCACGCCGTACACGTGGTCCCCTCCGTCGACCGGCAGGATGTGCCCGCCTTTCCGGTCGGTGTTGTTCACGGCCGCGTCGAACACGGCCATCTGCCGCAGCCGCGGATCGTCCTCGTTGATCCAGCCGATCACGTCGACCGTCGGGTCGGGCTCGA
>DATHTG010000166.1:0-11533 GCA_035463515.1 Candidatus Limnocylindrales bacterium | reverse complement strand
CCGGCGCTGCTGAGGTCGAGCTCGATCGGCAGGGCCGGATCCTGCTGCCGGCCTACCTGCGCGAGCACATCGATCTGGGCAATGAGGCCGTGGTCGTCGGCTCGCGCGACCACGCCGAGATCTGGGTCCCGGCCACGTGGGCGACGTACGCCCAGGGGCTCGAGGACTCCGACGAGCTGGCCCGGGCCTTCGAAGGCCTCGGGATCTAGCTCCCATCACATGCGCTTCCAGGGTCCGCTCGGGATCCGATCGACGAGGAGTGGAGGACAGATGGAGGTAGGGCACATCCCGGTGCTGGCAGAGGAGGTCATGTCGATGCTCGTGCCTGCCCCGGGGAGCCTCCAGATCGACGCCACCCTCGGCGGCGGTGGGCACACCGAGCGGATCCTGGAGGCGACCGACCCTGATGGCCGCCTCCTCGGCCTCGATGCCGACGGGGCGGCCATCGCCAGAGTGGCCGGTCGTCTCCAACCACGTTTCGGGGATCGTCTCGTCCTTCGCCGGGCGAACTTCCGCGAGCTCGCGGCGGTCGCCCGCCAAGAAGGATTCGGGGCGGTCGACGGGACGTTCTTCGACCTCGGACTCTCGAGCTATCAGCTCGCCGATACCGAGCGTGGCTTCGGCTTCCGTGCAGGTGGCCCGCTCGATATGCGTTTCGACCCGGGCCGGGGCGTGCCGGCGGCGGAGCTCCTCGCGACCCTCGACCAGGCCGAGCTGACCGGGCTGTTCCGACGCTACGGCGAGGAACCCAAGGCCGGTCGCATCGCGCGGGCGATCGTGGATGCCCGGAAGTCCGCGCCCATCGCGACGGCCGAGGATCTCGCGGCACTCGTCGAGCGCGTCATCCCCCGAAACCCGCGCCAGCCACGCCGGACCCATCCCGCGACGCGCGTCTTCCAGGCGCTCCGGATCGCCGTCAACGAAGAACTTGACGCCCTCCAGGAAGGTCTCGCCGCCGCTGTCGACCTGCTCCGACCCGGTGGTCGCCTCGTCGTCCTCAGTTACCACTCGCTCGAGGACCGGATCGTCAAGCGGTTCATGGCCGCCGAACGGCGTGGCTGCGTCTGTCCCCCCGAGCTGCCGGTCTGCGTCTGCGGCCGGGATCCCCGCCTCCGCCTTCTCACGACGAAGCCGGTCAGCCCCGGCGCGTCGGAGGTCGAGGCCAATCCACGCGCCCGCAGCGCTCGCCTGCGGGCCGCCGAACGTCTCGCGGCCTAGGTGTCGCAGTACACGGAAGGGAGGCCCCCGATGAGCAAGGGACATCACGCCCGCCGGCGCAAGTCGTACGGCAAGCGGCAGCATGAAGTCCGCGAACGGCACGACCGTTGGCAGCACGCGGAGGCCTCTGCCATCGACGGGGAGGAGTGGGGCTCCGCGTCCGCTTCCGACCCGCTCGCCTTCCTGGATCCGCGCGCGCCGCGGTTCCGATTCGCGATCGGCGACTGATCGATGGCTGTCTACCAGGGCGCACGCCCGCGCACGCTCGGTCTGCCGGGCCGGCCTCGCCTGTTCGAGCTGCCGGCACCGGCGGCGACGTTGCCGCGCCGGCGCGCGCGTGCTGCCGTCCGGGCGAATCGCACGGTCGTCGCGCGACCCGGCCTGATCCTCGCCCTGATCGTCGTGGCGTTCATGCTCGCCTTCTTCTCGCTTGCCCAACAGGTGCGCGTGTCGTCGACGAGCTACGACATCGGCCGGCTGCAGGTCGAGCGAGAGCGCCTCGACGCTCGACGCCAGGAGATCACCTCGGATCTGAGCCGCCTCGGCCGCGAGCCGGCGATCCGCAAGCTCGCGCTCGACGCCGGGCTGGGCGAGCTCGGCGAGGCCCTGGTCCTCCCGGCCCGCTGATCGACGGAGTCTGACGACCGATGCTGGGTCGCACCGATTCGCGCCGCCGCCTGCTCGTCCTGCTGACGATCTTCGCGATCGGGTCGCTGGCCCTGTTCGCCAGGACCGCCTACTGGCAGGTCCTGAACGGCGACTTCCTCATGGCGCGTGCCGCGGCCCAGACGACGGTCCGCATCGATGTCGCGGGGCGCCGCGGCGACATCTACGACCGGACCGGCACCGTTCTCCTGGCGACGACCATCGACCGCGATCGGCTCGTCGCCGCCGCCGACCAGCTGGCGCGCGACCCGGCGGTCCGGACGAAGACCGGCAACGAGCTCGTGCGCATCCTCAAGCTCGATGAGGAGGAGGCCACCGCGCTTCGCGAGAAGCTCGCCTCGGAGCGGCCGTACATCATCGTCGCCAGAGGGATCGAGCCGTCGGTGGCGGAGCGGATCCGCCAGGCGATACGCGACAAGCGCGTCGAGTACATCGGTCTCGAGGCCGAGCCGGAGCGCGTCTATCCCCAGGCCGGTGGCGGTCCCGATTCGACGCTGGCGGCCCACCTCCTCGGCTTCGTCAACCGCGAGAACGTCGGCCAGTACGGCGTCGAGCAGGCGTACCAGGAGACGCTCGCCGGCTCACCGCGGGTGATGGTCGCGCAGCGCGACGTGAGCGGTCGTCCGATGCCCGAGACGTCCGTGGTCGAACAGCCCGGGACGATCGGCGAGGACATCCGCCTCACGATCGATGCCAGTCTGCAGCTGGCGCTGGAGCAGGAGCTGCTCGCCGCGTGGATCGCCGACGAGGCCAAGAGCGTTTCCGCGGTCGTCCTCGACCCATACACGGGCGAGGTGTACGCGGAGGCTACCTATCCGTCGTACGACGCGAACGACTACCGGACGGTCGCGAAGGAGGCGCCGCATCGGTTCGTCGACCCGGTCGTGTCGAACGTCTACGAGCCGGGGTCGGTGTTCAAGATGATGACCGCGGTCACGGCCCTGGAGTCCGGCACGGTCACCCGCACGACGCGGATCAAGGACGTCGGCACGCTCCGACTCGATGGCGGCGAGTCGAAGATCGACAATGCCGATCACCGGGGCATGGGCTGGATCACGTTCGAGGATGGCATCGCGTACTCGCGCAACGTGGTCGCCGCCAAGGTCGCCCTGGGTCTGGCCGATACGACCGCGAAGTCGTCGACGATGCTCTACGACACGTGGCGGACGCTCGGGTTCGGGTCGAAGACCGGCATCGACGTCGCCGGTGAGGCGTCGGGCAGCGCGTACGTTCGCGATCCGGCCGTCAAGCCGTGGAGCGAGATCGACCTCGCGAACGGGGCGTTCGGCCAGGGCGTGGCGGTCACCCCGATCCAGCTCGCGACGGCGTACGCGGCACTGGTCAACGGCGGCATCGCGGTCCAGCCACACGTCGTGAGCGGGGTCGGCTCGCGCGATCTCACGGTCCCGCAGCGGGGCCGGGTCGTCCCGAAGAAGATCTCGCGGACGCTGCTTCGGATGATGGATCACGTCGTGCAGGAGGTCGATTTCTACCGCGACCGGACGCTGGTGCCCGGGTATCACGTCGGCGGCAAGACCGGCACCGCGCAGATCTGGGACGCCAAGAAGAAGCAGTGGAAGCACAACCTCTTCAACTACTCGTTCGTCGGATACATCAGTCGCGAGGCGGGCACGCCCGATCTCGTCGTCGCGGTCCGCATCGAGGAGGGCCGGCCGCGGTTACCGCGCCTCGGCCATCTGGAGATGCCGGTCATGTCGTTCGAGCTGTTCCGGCGCATCGCGACGAACGCGATCACGACGCCCGACCTCCTCGAGCATCGGGTCGTTGCTGAGCCGATGCCGGTCACGGACCGGTGAGCGGGTCCTATGGGACACTGGCCCCCGTGAGCGACGTCGACCCGTCGAGGGGGACGCCGACCGACGCGTCGCCCGCGCTCTCGGTCGATGACCTCGTCCGACTGACCGGCGGCCGGCTGCTTGCCCGGTCCGAACGACCGATCCGCGGTGCCGCCGTCGATTCCCGCCTCGTCGCGCCGGGGCAGCTGTTCGTGGCACTGCCGGGCGAGCGGACGGACGGCCATCTGCACCTCACGGACGCTATTGAGCGTGGCGCGGCCGCGCTGCTCGTCACCCGCCAGATCGACGACGTCAGCACGTTCGGGGACGCGTCGATCGTCCGCGTCGCCGACGCGCTGGCGGCGTTCGGTGCCGTCGCTGCCGGTTGGCGGCGTCGCTTCGACCCGCTGGTGGTCGGCATCACCGGGAGCATCGCCAAGACGTCCACGAAGGAGGCGGTCGCGACGGTCATCGGAGCGGTCCGGCGGACGCTCAAGAGCGAGGGCAACCAGAACAACGAGGTCGGCCTGCCGCTGACCCTGATGCGGCTCGGGCCAGAGCACGAGGCCGCGGTCCTCGAGATGGGGATGTACGTCTCGGGCGAGATCGCCGATCTCGCGGCCATGGCCCAGCCGTCGATCGGCGTGGTGACCGCGGTCCAGGCAGTGCATCTGTCCCGGATCGGGTCACTCGAGGCGATCGAACAGGCGAAGGGTGAGTTGCTCGAGGCTCTCCCGGCCGACGGGACCGCGGTTCTCAATGCCGACGACCGCATCGTCACGCGCATGGACGAGCGGACCGTCGCGCGCGCTGTCCGCTACGGGTTCGATGACTCGGCCGATGTCCGGGCGATCGATGTCGAGTCGGGTGGCACGACGGGGATGCGCTTTCGCCTGCGGACGCCCGTCGGCGAGCGTCCCGTGACGATCCCGGCACTCGGTCGCCTGTCGGTGCACAACGCCGTCGCCGCCGCGGCGGTGGGACTTGCGGCGGGCCTCGATCTCGACACGATCGCATCCGCGCTCGAGGTCGGCTGGCGGGCGCCACATCGGGTCGATCTCGTCCGCCTTCGCGGTGCGACCGTGATCGACGACAGCTACAACGCGTCGCCCGGGTCGATGATGGCCGCGCTCCAGCTGCTCGCCGATCTGCCGGGTCGTCGCGTGGCCGTCCTCGGCGAGATGCTCGAGCTCGGCGAGGGACATGAGTCCGGCCATCTCGCCGTCGGCGCGGCGGCCGCGAGTGCCGCCGAGCTGCTGATCGTCGTGGGCGAGGGAGCAAGTGGGATCGCGGCGGGGGCGGTCGACGCCGGATTCGATGCGACTCGGGTCCACTACGTGCCGGATGCGGATGCCGCGCTTGACGTCCTCTTGCCGCGACTGCGCGATGACGACGTCGTGCTCGTCAAGGCATCGCGCGGCATCGGCCTCGATCGGGTCGTCGACGGGCTTCGCCTGCATCTCGGCGAGGCCGCCTGATGCGCAGCAACGTCGAGCTGATCCAGGGTCTCCTCCTCGCGTTCGCGCTCGTCGTGATCCTCATGCCGCCGTACATCCGGCTGCTGCAGGCGATCGGCTTCGGGAAGCGCATCCGGCAGGAAGGGCCGGAGAGCCACTTCATCAAGGAAGGGACCCCGACGATGGGCGGGCTCCTCATCGTCGTGGTCGTCCTGGGCATCTATTTCTTCCTGCGCGAGCCCGACGCGGCGACCTTCGCGCCGCTCGCGGCCCTGGCCGGTGTCGGCGCGCTCGGCGCCTTCGACGACTACCTCAACGCGAAGACGGGGGAGGGGATCAAGGCGCGGCAGAAGCTGATCTGGGTGTCGGTCGTGGCGGTCGTGGCCGCATGGCAGATCCAGCAGACGTACCTGATCACCGCGATCCCCGTGCCGTTCTATGGGCCGCTGCCGATCGAACCGTGGTTGTACGTGGGTTTTGCCGCCTTCGCGATCATCGCTGCCGCGAACGGCGTGAACATCACCGACGGGCTCGACGGCCTGTCGGGTGGCACCGTCGCCATCGCGTTCGTGGCGTACATGCTCATCGCCCTGCTCAATGCCCCCGCCCAGCCGAACCTCGCGCTGCTGTGCTCGCTGATCATCGGGGCGCTGCTCGGGTTCCTGTGGTTCAACGTCCACCCGGCGCAGATCTTCATCGGCGACTCGGGCGCGCTCTCGTTGGGTGCGACGCTGGCGGTGACCGCGCTCATCACCGGCCAGATCCTGGTGCTGCCGCTGATCGGGATCATCTTCGTGCTCGAGACCGGGTCGGTGATCCTGCAGGTCGCCTACTTCCGGTTGACCGGCGGGCGCCGGCTGTTCCGGATGAGCCCGATCCATCACCACTTCGAGCTCGGCGGCTGGGACGAGGAGAAGATCACGATCCGCTTCTGGATCGTCGCGATCCTCGCCGCGCTCCTCGGCGTGACGCTGTTCATGGCCACCCAACCGGGACGGTTCATCTGAGCGCCGTGGTGACGACACGACCGCTCGCGATCGACCCGGATGCCTTGACCATCGAGGCGATCCGAGACGGTCTTCTGGCCGACGTCCCGGTGACGGTCCTCGGGTTCGCGCGGAGCGGGATCGCGCTCTCGCGCTTCCTGGCTGATGCGGGTGGGCGAGTGACCGTGTACGACGGGCGGCCCGAGGAGGAGCTTCTCGAGGCAGTCGCCGCGCTGGATGGTCGTCCGGTCCGCCTCGCCGTGGGTCCCGACGTCGAGCCGGCCTCGACGTGGGCGGACGCCCGGCTCGTGACGACGTCGCCATCGATCAATCCGGATTTCCCCACGACCGAGCCTCGGCTTCGGGCGGCCCTGCAAGCGCTCGTCGCCTTGCGGGCGGCGGGCGATCGCTCCGTGCCCGCGGTCGTCTCCGAGCCCGATCTGTTCCTGCGGCTGTGCATCGCCCCGACCGTCGGCGTCACCGGGACCAAGGGCAAGACCACCACGTCGTCGCTCGCCGCCGCGATCCTTACCGGCGACCCGGGCCATCCCGTGGTCCTGGGCGGGAACATCGGCGTGCCGATCCTGGACCGGCTCAGCGAACTGACGCCGGAGCATCGTGTCGTCTACGAGCTCTCGGAGCTCCAGCTGCCGACGCTCTCCCGAGGGACGACGGTCGCCGCGTACACCAATGTGACCTCCGACCATCTCGACCGACACGGCTCCCTGGAGGCGTATCGCCGCGCGAAGCGGATCCTCGCCGAGCGGGTCGACCCGACCGGTGCGCTCGTGTTGAACGCCGAGGACCCGATCGTGGCGTCGTACGCGGATCTCGGGACTGCCCGACCGGTGCTGTACAGGCGGGCGGACCCGCCTGAGGGCGGGCTCGGGGTCGTGGACGGCTGGATCGTGGCACGCGGGGTCAGCCCGCTTGGATCGTCCGCTCCGGTGAACGACCGGATCATGCCGATCGACGAGCTCGGGATCCCGGGCGCCCACAACGTCTCGAACGCCTTGGCTGCCATCGCCGTCGGCTTGCTGTTCGGCGTGCCGATCGGCGCGATCCGCGAGGCCGCCGCCGCATTCACGGGCGTCGAGCACCGCCTCGAGCATGTCGCGACCGTCGATGGCGTCCGGTTCATCAATGATTCGCAGGGCACGCAGCCGGATGCGGTGATCGCCGCTCTGGAGGCCTTCCCGCCACCCGTCGTCCTGATCGCCGGTGGGCGGGACAAGGGCATCGATCTGTCCGAGCTCAGCCCGGTCGTCGCGCGCCGCGCGGCTGCGGCAGTGCTCATCGGTGAGAGTGGGGCCGACCTGGAGCGCCGGTTCCGCGACGCCGGCCTCGCCCGGACGGAACGGGCCACGACGCTCGAGGACGCCGTCAGCCGGGCGGACGGGCTCGCGCGACAGGCACTCGACGCCGCCGGCGCCGACCTCGGTCCGGCCACGGTCCTCCTCAGCCCGGCCGCGGCCAGCTTCGACATGTTCCGTGATTACGCCGCCCGCGGCCGCGCGTTCAAGGACGCCGTGGCTGACCTCGTCGCCCGCAGAGCACGGAGTCGACCATGAACCTCGCCCCGCCGATCCCGCGGTTCGGCCGTCCCGTCGTGGACCAGGAGGCGCGCGAGCGCGAACGGGTCAAGGAGACGAGGCGGGCCGCCAACAGGACGCCGACCAAGGACCTGACCCAGGCGCTCCAGAGGGAGCGCCACGCGCCCGACTACACGATCCTGGTCGTGGTCGTGGCCCTCGCCGCCATCGGCATCCTGATGGTCTATTCGTCCTCGGCGATGCGAGGTTACCTCTCGGCCGATGCGAACACGTTCCAGATCGTCGGGCCGCAGATCGTCTGGGCGCTGCTCGGCCTGCTGGCGATGGTCGCGATGATGCGAGTCGACTACCGCTATCTCCGGCTCGTGTCGATCCCGGGTTACGTGCTCGCCCTCGCGCTGCTCGTCCTCGTCTTCGTCGACGAGCTGAACATCGTCGTGGGCGGCTCTGCGCGTTGGCTCCGTCTTGGGCCGCTGCCGGCCATCCACCCGGCCGAGATGGCCAAGCTCGCGCTCATCGTCTATCTCGCGCACTGGTTCGCGAAGCGGGGTCTCGGGGTCGGTCGGTTCTGGGCGGGGACGGTGCCGTTCCTGCTGATCGCCGGCCCGGTCATCGCGCTCGTGTTCAAGGAGCCCGACCTCGGAACGACCATCGTGATCACGTTGACCGCGTTCACGATGTGGTTCGTGGCTGGGGCGAACACGCTGCACCTTGGCGCGATGGTGAGCTTGGCAGGGCTTGGCGCGATCTTCGTGGGGCTGGCCGGCTACCAGATGGACCGCATCCGGGCGTGGCTCGATCCGTGGAAGTACGCGGACACCATCGGCTATCACACCGTCCAGGGGTTGCTGGCTCTCGGTCTGGGTGGGGTCTTCGGTTCGGGCCTCGGGGAGAGTCGGATGGCCGGCGGCCTGTTCGTCCCGAACGCGTTCAACGACTTCATCTTCGCGATCATCGGCGAGGAGTTCGGCCTCGTCGGTGCCGGTGTCGTCATCGCGCTGTTCGTCCTGCTCGCCTACGCTGGTATCCGGGTGGCGCTCGGCGCGCCCGATACCTTCGGTGCGCTGCTGGCGGCCGGGATCACCGCCTGGCTGTGCATCCAGGCATTCATCAACATCGGCGTCGTCGTGACGCTCGTGCCGATCACCGGCATCACGCTGCCGTTCATCAGCGCCGGCGGCTCGTCGCTCATCATCAGCTTCGCGGCGATCGGGATCCTGCTCTCGATCTCGCGCGAGACCATCGAGAAGGGGACCTGGAACGACGATGCGATTGGTGATCGCGGGCGGCGGGACGGGCGGGCACATCTACCCGGCTCTGGCCGTCGCCCGGTCGCTGCGCGCGCGGCACGACGCCGCTGAGCTCCGCTGGATCGGCGGTCACCGCGGGCTGGAGGCGAGTATCGTCCCGGCCGCCGGGATCCCGTTCCGACGATTGGCGCTGCGCTCGCTCCGGTCCGTCGGACTGAACGTCCACGCGGTCCTCGACCCGCTCCGGCTCGGCGGTTCGGTGCCGCAGGCCGCAGCCATCCTTGCCCGCGAGCGACCGGCGGCGATCTTCACGACGGGCGGGTACGTGGCGATCCCGGTGCTCCTGGCCGCGGCACCGCTCGGTATCCCCGTCGTCCTCTGGGACGGCAACGTCGTCCCTGGTCGGTCGGTCCGCGCGACGGCGCGCCTGGCCGATGTGATCGCGGTCTCGTTCGAGGCGACCTGCGGTGCTCTTGCCGCCGGGGCCCACGATGTCCCGTGCTACCTCACCGGCACACCGATCCGCGACACGACGGCCGTGGATCGCGAGGCTGCCCGCACCAAGCTGGGCATCCCGGCCGGGGTCCGCGTGATGCTCATCTTCGGTGGTTCGCAGGCGGTCCGCCGGTTCAACGCGGCCGTCGCCGTGGCGCTGCCCCGGCTGGTCGAGCGCGTGGCCGTCGTGCACGTGACCGGCGAGGACGGCTATGCCGCCGCGCTGACCGGTCGCGAGGCGCTTCGCCCGGAGCTTCGGGACCGGTACGCGCCGTTCCCGTTCCTGCGCGACGACATGCTCACGGCACTCGCGGCAGCCGATCTCGTCGTCGGCCGTGCCGGCTCGTCGACGCTGGCCGAGGTGACCGCGCTGGGTCTTCCCATCGTCGTCGTCCCGTATCCGCATGCGGCCGGCCACCAGATCGCGAACGCGCGCCAGCTGGTGGATGCCGGAGCTGGCCGGCTCGTCGAGGACGCGGCATTCGACGCGGACGCCCTGCTCGACGCGGCGGCGCTGCTCGACGATCCGGCAGCGCACCTCGAGATGTCCGCCGCGGCACGGTCGCTCGGGCGGCCGGGGGCCGCGGAGGCGGTGGCCGACCTCGTGCTCGCAGCAGCCCGGCGCGAGCCATTGCCGGATCGGGACACGATCGAGCGGCGGTCGCGGGGTGCTCGGGTGTGACGGCCGTCGAGTCGTTCGATGCGATCGCCGTGGGCTCTGACATCCAGCGGCGGGTCGGGGTCAAGACGTCACGCGACGAGCCGCTCGCCCGGTTCACGACGATGCGAGTCGGTGGTCCCGCGGACCTCTTCGCGACCGCGCACAACGCGTTCGAGCTTCGGGCGCTTGTCCGCTTCGCCCGCCAACGCTCGCTCCCGCACGTCATCCTCGGACGGGGCAGCGACCTCGTCATCAGTGACCGCGGCATCCGCGGGCTGGTGATCCAGGACCGCGCCGAGGGATCGCGGTTCGACGGCGAGCGCTATACGGCCGACGCAGGGGTCCCGATGGCGCGCGCCGCGACGGAGACCCAGAAGGCCGGCCTGACCGGCCTCGAGTTCGGGCTGGCGATCCCCGGCACGATCGGTGGCGCCGTCTGGGCGAATGCCGGCGCCCACGAATCGGACGTCGCGGGCATCCTGACATCGGCCCGCGTGCTGGATGCGGCCGGCTCGGAGTCGGTCGTCCCCGCCGCCGACCTGGGGCTCGCCTACCGCGATAGCCGGTTCAAGCACCCGGCCGGAGGCGGGCCGCCCGAGCTGATCCTCGATGCGACCTTCCAGCTCGAGCCGGCCGACCCGGACGTGATCAAGGCACGCCTCGACGAGATCCGGCGCTGGCGGCAGAGCCACCAACCGTTGGGGTTGCCCTCGGCTGGCAGCGTGTTCCGGAACCCGGATGGCGATTCGGCCGGCCGTCTGATCGAGGCCGCGGGGTTGAAGGGGTTCCGCATCGGCGGTGCGGTCGTGTCCGAGAAACACGCGAACTTCATCGTCAATGACCAGAAGGGCACGGCCGCGGACGTGCGACGGGTCGGCGACCATGTGCGCGACGTCGTCGCGACGCAGGCCGGCGTGGAGCTCGTGTACGAGATCGAGTTCGTCGGTGACTGGGAAGGCTGGCCATGGCCGGCATGACGGCGGCCGAGCTCCCACCGATCGTCGTCCTGCTCGGTGGGCCCTCGGCGGAGCACGACGTGTCGGTCGTGTCCGGCACCGCGATCGCCGAGGCGCTCTCGGACGCCGGCGCGACGGTCGATCAGGTCTACCTCGACCTCGGTGGTCAGTGGTGGTGGCTCCCGAGCGACCACCGGCGCGATGGCCGCCCCGCCGCGGCGTACGACGATCCGTCGGGCTTGGGTGCCGATGGCCCCATCGAGGTCGGCGCCGCGATCGACCGTCTCGCGGGCCAGGATCCGGCTCCGGTCGTCTTCATCGCGCTCCACGGCCCGTTCGGGGAGGACGGCACGATCCAGGCGCTGCTCGAGGCCGCCGGGCTCGCGTATACCGGCTCCGGCGTCGCCGCCTCGGCGCTCGGGATGGATAAGGCGCTGTTCAAGCGGATGTGCCGCGGGCTCGGCATCCCGGTCGTCGACTGGCGCGAGGTGCGCC
>DATHTG010000165.1:0-6575 GCA_035463515.1 Candidatus Limnocylindrales bacterium | reverse complement strand
GACTGCGGGATGTTCCAGGGGAGCCCGAACGAATCGGTCCGAAATCGCGTGCCGTTCGGCTTCGAGCCGAGCGAGCTCGATACCGTCCTCTTGACGCACGCCCACCTCGATCACTGCGGTCGCCTACCGCTCCTCGTGCGTGGCGGGTACACCGGCAAGATCCACGCGACGGCCGGCACGATCGAGCTGGCGACGCTCGTGCTGCTGGATTCCGGGCATCTCCATGAGGAGTTCGCCAAGCGCGAGGCGCGCTGGGAAAAGCGACATCCGGGCGAGGTCGAGGCCGACGACCGCAAGGAGGCCGAGGCATACCAGGCTGCGATCGACCTGGCGGCGTCGGGCGGCTCCGAGGAAGGTGCCGTCGAGACGGCCGATGCGCCACGTGCCGCCGTCGCCGCCGCGACGTCGACTGCGGAGGCGATGACCGCGGGACCAAGACAGCCGCCGGAAGCGGGCGAGCACGTCGAGACGACGATCGAGCCCGAGCCCCCGGTCGATTGGTCGACGCGCGACCCGGAGGCCGAGTTGCGCGGCCAGCCCCCGGCACTCGACATCGACCTCGACGAGCCGCTGTATACGGTGAAGGACGCCGAGAACACGCTCGACCACTTCCGGCCGATCGACTACGACGAGGAACGCGAGGTCGCGCCCGGTGTGTTCGCGACGTTCCTCGACGCGGGCCATATCCTCGGCTCGGCGATCATCCGCCTGCGCGTCCAGGACGGTGGCGAGGAGCGCGTCGTCGTCTTCTCCGGGGACCTCGGCCGCCCCGGCACGCCGATCATCCGCGACCCGACGTACCTGACCGACGCCGACTACGTCCTGGTCGAGTCGACCTACGGCGGACGCGAGCACGAGCCACAGGACGAGGCGATCCGCGTGCTCGCGGAGACCGTCCGCCTCGTGGCGGAGTCCAACGGCGTGCTGCTCGTGCCGTCGTTCGCGATCGGCCGGACGCAGGAGGTCGTGTGGGAGCTCGATCGTCTCATCGAAAACGGCGAGATCCCACTGCTCCCGCTCTATCTCGACTCACCGATGGCGACCAAGGCGACGGGGATCTATCGACGCTACTCGGAGTACTTCGACGAGGAGACGTCGAAGCTGCTGCACGACGGGGCGACGCCCCTCGACTATCCGTCGCAGGTCGTCACCAACACCCCGAAGGACTCCCAGGCGATCCAGTACGCGCCGCGCCCGTACATGATCGTCGCGTCGAACGGGATGCTCACTGGGGGCCGGGTCGTGGGCCATCTGCGGAACCTCATCGATGACCCCAACGCGACCCTGCTGTTCGTCGGCTACCAGGGCGTCGGGACATTGGGGGCGCACCTCCAGGCGGGCGCGAAGACCGTTCGGCTCGATGGCCAGACGCGGCAGGTCCGATGCAACGTGCGGTCGATCGCCGGCTTCTCGGCGCACGCCGACGAGGGCGAGTTGCTCGATTGGATCGGGCGGTTCGCGGGTGAGAAGCGAGCCGGCGATGCCGGCTTTCCTCGAAAGGTGTTCCTGGTCCACGGCGACCCCGAGGCGCAGACCGCGCTCGAGCCCAAGGTCCGCGAACTGGGCTTCGAGACCCACGTACCCAAGTGGCACCAGCGCGTGACGCTGGAGTAGCCGACCTTCAGGTTGCAAAATGGGTGCGGGGTGCGAATCCGCACCAGTTGTAAGGTCCCAGACCTTGCATGGGACCTCCGTACCGGGTAACGTTCGCTTTGGCCTCATCCGGGGGGAGATCGGCCGAACAGATGCCCGGTTGGGATATCCCAGCCGGGCATCGCCACGTCTGGCTGGTCCATTCGCCCGCGTCCTTCGCCGCGCTGGGTCGATTGCCGTCCCGCTCCAGCCTCGCGGCCTTGCCGTCAGTCGGCAACCCACGACGCCAGGACTCGTTCCCGGCCCTGTCTGCCGTCCCACGGCAGCGGCGTCGCCGAACCTGCGCCCGGCAATGGGGTTCAGGACGCCCGGGCCCTCGACCCTTGCTGCCGCCACACGGCAAACGGCGAAACCGACCGTTCCCACCTACGAATGGCCGTGTTCCGTCACGTGCACCACCCGGTCCGCCAGGCGGAACATGACAGGCAATGGAACGCCGAGGCCCCACGATCGGCCGACCGTCGAACGCGTCCCTGGGGAGATCAGCCGTCCATGGCCACGCCGCTCGCGACACCCGCGACGACCGAGTCCTCGACCCTCTACTTCGGCCCGTGGTACCGGCGCTCGCCGTTCTTCGAGAAGACCCTGGACGCCGGGTGCAGCGCGTACGACATCTACAACCACATGTACCTGCCGGGCTATTACGCCGATCCGGTCGAGGAGTACTGGGCGCTGCTCGACGGGGTCACGCTGTGGGATGTCAGCGTCGAACGGATCGTCGAGATCACGGGTCCAGACGCGAGCGCCTTCACGAACTCCCTCACCTGCCGCGACCTCACGAAATGCGCCGTCGGGCAGGGCAAGTACGTGCTGATCACCGCCGAGGACGGCGGGATCGTCAACGACCCGGTCCTGCTCCGCGTCGAGGAGGATCGCTGGTGGCTTGCCCTCGCGGACAGCGACGCGGGTCTGTGGGCGCGGGGTGTCGCGGTCCATAGTGGCCTGGACGTGACGGTCCGCGAGCCCGAGGTCTACCCGGTCCAGGTCCAGGGTCCCAAGTCGAAGGACACGCTCCTGACCTTGTTCGGGCCCGAGATCCTCGACATCAAGTACTACTGGACGCTCACGACCGAGGTCGACGGGATACCGGTCGTCATCTCCCGGACCGGCTGGACGGGCGAAGTCGGTTACGAGATCTACCTCCGTGACCCATCGCGCGGTCCGGAGCTCTGGGATCGGATCATGGACGCCGGCAAGCCGCACGGCATCCGACCCATCGCGCCGTGCGAGGCTCGGCGGATCGAGGCCGGCATCTTCAATTACGGCTCCGACATGACGGTCGACGACACGCCCTTCCACGTGATGGGCCTCGAGCGCCTGGTCGAGCCGCAGGAGGCCGACTACATCGGTAAGACCGCCCTCGAGGAGCTCCGCGTCAAGGGCGTCGACCGCAAGCTCGTCGGGATCGAGATCGACGGCGACGCGCTGCCGTTCGAGTTGTCGCGGAAGTGCAGGGCGTTCCATGATGGCGAGCACGTGGGCACCGTCACGGACCTCATCTGGTCGCCGCGCCTCGGGCGCAACATCGGGTACGTATGGGTGCCGATCGGTCTCGTGGGCCCGGGTACGCCGCTCGAGGTCGAGGCACCCGACGGCGCGCGCTGGCAAGCCCGGACCGCCTCGATCCCGTTCCTCGACCCGAAGAAGGACGTACCGAAGTCATGACACTCGCACCGCTGACCGATCAGGAGATCGCGTCGGTCCGCCAACCGTATCGCGCCGCGTCGCTCCTGCCCGGACGCGCCTACCACGACGCGGGCATCCACGAGTTCGAGCGCCGGGAGTGGTTCCGGCGGGACTGGATGGTCGTCGGGCGTGCGGAGGATGCCCCGGATCCCGGAACCTACTTCCTGGCCGAGATCGACGAGGAACCGCTGCTCATCGCGCGTGGCCGCGACGGCGAGCTGCGAGCGTTCTTCAACGTCTGCCGCCACCGCGGCACCGCTGTCGTCGAAGAGCCGTGCGGGACTGCGGTCCGGTTCCAGTGTCCGTACCACGCGTGGATCTACGACCTCGAAGGCAACCTCGTCCGCGCAAAGCACACTGAGGACCTCGACGCCTTCGAGCTGAAGGATTTCGGCCTCGTTTCGGTCCGCATGGAGACCTGGCAAGGCTTCGTGTTCGTCTGCCTCTCGCCCGAGACGCCGCCGCTCGTCGAGTGGCTCGGTGACCTGCCGCCACACCTCGCCCGGTTCGACTTCTCGCAGCTTCGGGTCGCCCACACGGAGACCTACGAGGTGGATTCGAACTGGAAGTTCATCGCCGAGAACTACAGCGAGTGCTACCACTGCCCGGGCATCCACCCGCAGCTCAACAAGCTGACGCCGTACGACCTTGGCGGCGACTTCGCGCCGACCGGTCCCTGGCAAGGCGGCTGGATGGAGCTCGTCGATAGCGCCGAGACGATGGCGGTCGACGGTGGCCATCGCAACGGGCGCCCAGCCATCGCAGGCATGACGCCGATCGATGAACGGCGCATCTACTACTACCTGATCTGGCCGATGACGTTCCTGTCCATCCACCCCGACTACCTGCTCGTCCATCGGCTCGAGCCGGCCGGCGCCGGTCATACGAAGATCGTCTGCCAGTGGCTGTTCGAGCCGGCGACGATCGCCGCTCCCGGGTTCGACCCGTCCGAAGCGATCGCGTTCTGGGATCTCACCAACCGCCAGGACTGGCATGTCTGCGAGCTGCAGCAGCGCGGCACGAAGTCGCAGAGCTGGGTCGCGGGGCGCTATTCGAACCAGGAGCCGAGCGTCCACGCGTTCGACCTGATGGCGGTCGACCGCTACGCGATGGATGGCATCAACTCGCAGCGGACGGTGCGGCTGCGCTACGACGTGCCGGCCCCGAAGGACGGCGAAAACGACCATTTCGAGGGCGATATCGCGGCCGTCCGCCTGCCGCGGGCGACTCCCGCCACCTCGTCGCGGACCGCGGCTCGGACCAAGGCGAACAGCCGGACTGCCGCGAGGCCGTAGCGCAGGGCCCTAGACGGTCGGCAGATCTTCGGCGACCGGCTGCCGCCGGCCCGCGTCGAACGCTCCAGTTCGCCACGCGATCAGGATGGCGATCGCGGTGATCGCGACGATGACCGTCGAGATGGCATTGATCTCGGGTGTGACGCCGAACTTGATCCGGCCGTAGATGTAGAGCGGCAGCGTCGAGCTGCCGACGCCGGCGTTGAACGTCGTCACGACGTAGTCGTCGAAGCTGAGCGAGAAGGCCAGCAAGGCACCCGCAAGGACGGCCGGTGCGATGAGCGGCAGCGTCACGTAGCGGAATGCCCCGAGTGCCGAAGCGCCGAGGTCGCGGGCCGCTTCCTCGAGCCGCGGGTCCATGTTGGCCGCCCGAGCCCGCACGACGACCGCCACGTACGACACGCAGAACGTGATGTGGGCGACCCACAGCTGGGCGACCGACCCGTGCGCGTCGAACAGCTGGAGGAAGAACAGCAGGAGCGACAGCCCCATGACGATCTCGGGCGTGATCATAGGCACGAGGAGGAGCGTCTCGGCCGCCCCGCGACCGCGGAACCGGAGGCGGGCGAGACCGAGACCCAGCAACGCCCCGAGGACCGTGGAGACGAGCACGGCGACCGCCGCGACCTCGAGCGTGACGATCAACGCGTCGAGCAGCTCGTCGTTCGCGAACAGCCGCGGATACCAGTCGAACGTGAAGCCCTGCCACACCAGCCCGCGCCGGGCGCGATTGAACGAGTAGATGATCAGGACGACGATGGGCGCGAACAGGAACGCGTAGACGATCAGCGCGAAGCCCGTCAGCCACCGATTCCGCTCGCGGGTCACGACCGTATCGCCCGCGCGGCCGCGACGGCCGCGGCCAGGCCTGTCTCACTCGCCACCGATCACCTCCCGCCGCAAGGTCCGCAGCGCGAGCAGCGTTCCGCTGAGGGTCACGATCATCAGCACGAAGCCGAGGGCAGACCCGTACGGCCAGTCCCGACCGGCGAGGAACAGCTCCTGGATGTTCTTGGCGATCGTCGTCGTCTCCGGACCACCCAGCAGGTCGGGAGTGACGAAGTCACCGAGCGCCGGGATGAACGTCAACAACCCGGCGGCCACGATGCCCGGCATCGTCAACGGCAGCGTCACGTGGAGGAAGGCGCTACGGCCCGAGGCATACAGGTCGCGCCCGGCGGCGACGAGGTCGGGATCGAGCCGGTCGATGGACACGAAGAGCGGCAGGATGGCGAAGGGTAGGAACCCGTAGGTCATGCCGAGGATCACCGAGATGTCGGTGTTCATGAGGATGATCGGCTCGCTCGTCAGTCCGACCGCCCGGAGGATCGAGTTCACGACCCCGTTGTCGCGCAGCAGGATCATCCAGGAATAGGTCCGGATCAGGTAACTGGTCCAGAACGGCAGCATCACGAGGATGATCAGCAGGACCTTGTGCCTGCCGCCGTACCGGCTGATCCAGTACGCGATCGGGTAGCCGATCGCGAGTGACAGGATCGTCGTGACCGTCGCGTACTTGAGCGAGTTGAGGAACGTCGGTAGGAAGACCGGGTCGAACGCCTTGGCGTAGTTATCGAGTGACACCACGTCGAGCGATATCCGACCGAGCGGATCGCGCGACCCGAGGCTGACGACGAAGATCAGCGCGAGCGGCAGGACGAAGAAGAGCACCAGCCAGCCGACACCTGGGAGCAGGAACGCCGCCGCGCGAAGCCGGTCGAGCCGACCCGCTTCAGCGACGGGGACAGACGAGGCCGCGGGTGCGTCTGCCGGCTGGACGGCGGCCCCCATCGATCGGCTAGCCGCGGAGCTGCTGCCAGCGCGACAGGTATTCGTCGCGGACCGACTGATCCAACGCGAGCAGCTCCTCGAGCTTGTCGACGATCTTCTGCTCGGGGTTGATCGTCGGGTCCGCGAGGATCTCCGGCGAGATGAATTCCT
>DATHTG010000164.1:0-4682 GCA_035463515.1 Candidatus Limnocylindrales bacterium | reverse complement strand
CGTCGGCGAGCGACGCGACGAGCGCGCCGCGTTCGCGGGCAGGCGTCCGTCGCCAATCCCGGGCGGCGACGGCCGCGGCGGTCACCGCGGCATCCACGCCCGCGGACCCCGCGTCCTCGATCGTTGCCAGCGGACGGCCCGTGGCGGGGTCGCCGACAGCGATCAGATCGTCGGTCGATGGGTCTTTCAGCGTCCCGCCGATGATTGACCCGAGCGTCGGCGGCTCCCGGGTGTCGTCGCGTCGGTCGACCAGGACGTCGAGGAGCACATGGGCCTCCGTGGCGGATCCGAGCGTGGCGGGCCTCAATCTTGTATCCGTGATGATACAGAATGGCTACAATCCAACGCGGCTGAGGTGGGCGACGTCGCCAGCCAGCGCCAGGGAGGCCGGATGCCCGCTCGCGTGATCATCGACCCCGACCTTTGCATCGGCTCCGCCGAGTGCAATCGCCTGGTCCCCGAAGCGTTCCTGCTCGACGACGCGCTCGGTGTGTCCGTTCCGCTGCAGGGCGCGGGCCTGGTCGATCGGGAGCGTCTGTACGACGCCGAAGCGGGCTGCCCGACGAGCGCGATCACCATCGAGCCAGATGACGGCGCGGTGGCGGGATGACGATCGCCGAGCGCCCCACGGTCGTCCTGCGCGATCACGACGCCATCCGTCAGGCGCTCTTCGACCCGAACCTCACTCGCACGTTCGACTCACGCTCATACCACGAGGGCAATATCCGCGACGGCGTGGTCAGTGTCTCGCACGGGGCCGTGCACCGGGCGCGCCGGCGTATCGAGAACTCGCAGTTCCGGGCGGACCGGCTCCGCCTGTACGAGCGAGAGCTGTTCCCTGCGGTCCTCGACGACCTCCTCGGTGTCCTCATCGAGGGTGACACGGCCGACGTCTTCCCGATCGGGGAGCTGCTGAGCGTGGTCCTCGCGGCGCGCCGTGCCGGACTCGACATCGACGACCGCGACCTGCCGACGCTGCGCGATCTCGTCCACATGGTCGACGTCTTCTCGCAGGGCAGCGCGATCCTCGACGCGCGCGACCCTGACGCGGTGCGGGCGCTGGTGCGGACGACCTACGACGACATCGAGGCGCGCTACATCCGTCCGGCCTGGGAGCGCCGCGCACGGATCCTCGAAGCGATCGCCGCCGGGACCAGCGACGAGGACCTGCCCCACGACATCCTGACCGTCCTGCTCCAGCACCGCGCAGATCCGGCCCTGGAACTGACGGACGACGGCCGGATCGTCCGCGAGGTCGCGACCTACCTCCAGGGCGGCACGCACACGAGCGCCCAGACGCTGACCAACGCGATCGATCTGCTCTTCGCGCTGCCCGACGAGGGTCGATCACTGGCCGACCGCGCCGCGGACGACGTCGCCCTCGCGCAACGCATCATCCACGAGACGCTCCGTCTGCGGCCGACGACGCCGAAGATGAAGCGGCGCGCGCTGGCCGCGACCACGATCGGTGACGTCGACATCCCCGCCGAGGCTTTGGTCGTGCTGGATGCGGCGAGCGCCAACCGCGACCCGGCGCTGTTCGGCCCGGACCCTGAACGGTTCGATCCCGACCGACCCCTGGCCTCTGGCGTCGCCCGCTGGGGCCTCGCGTTCGGGGCGGGGCCGCACCAGTGTCCGGGGCGCTCCGTCGCCGGTGGCTTCCCGGTCGGTGACGACCTCGTGACCGGCGAGGACCACCTCTATGGGCTGGTGGCGCTGATGTTCCAGGCGATCGCGCGACGCGGCCCGCGGCCGGATCCGACCCGCCCTCCGGAGCGGGATACGCGGACCGAGCGCGAGACCCGCTGGGCCCACTACCCCGTCCGCTTCGACAGGGCAGCCACCGGCTGAACCTCGGCGTATCCCCTAGTCGCGAGCCGTCCAGTCCAGGACGATATCGGCTGCCACCTCCGGCGCCTGCCAGAAGTAGCCATGCGACGTGTCCGGGACGACGGCCTTCTCGACGTTCGGCAGGTGCTCCGCCAGGTACGCCGATTGCTCCCAGTGCACGCCGGTGCCGCCCTGGTGGACGTCACGGTCGCCGATCAGCACGAGCGACGGCATCGTCAGCTCGGCCAGACGATCGGCGGTCTGGTGCTCCTGGCGCGCGACGATGTGGCGCAGGTAATCGTCCAGCGATGGCCGGCTCCGCCAGAAGGCGTCGACCAGCCACGCCACTCGCTCGGGATGCGTCTGGACGAATCCGGGCGTGAAGAACGTCGCCGCGATGTGCTCGCGCATGTACGCCTCGTAGCCCAGCTCGATCATCGACCGCGCGGTGTGCAACGGGATCCCGCGAGTCACGGGCTTGTCCGCACGCCACTCGCCGGGGCCTGTCGCGGCGAGGATGAGTGAGCGGACCCGCTCCGGACGATCGAGGCCGATCCACTGCGCCACGCGACCACCCATGGAGTGGCCGATCACATGCGCAGATTCGAGATCCAGCGCGTCCATGAGGCCGGCGGCGTCGGCGGCGAAGCCGCGCGTCGAGTACGTGTCCGGGGTCGATGGTGTCCCGCCGGTCCCGCGGTGATCGAAGGTCAGGACGCGGTGGCGCGTCGAGAGTCGGTCGACCAGCTCCGGCAGCCAGGTCGCGCCGGCGTACCCGGTCCCGGCGACGAGGACGAGCGGGTCCCCGTGCCCGGTCACCTCGTATGCCATCGGCAGGTCGCCGACCAGGATGGTCGGCATCAGCGTCGGCGGGCCAGATGGTCCGTCGCGAGGGGCACGCCGCTATTGAGCCGCTCGAACAATTCCTCGATCTCGTCGAGCGTCGCGTCCTGGATGAGCACGACCGAGAGGTACGTCTGACGGAGTGCCGAGCGCCACGGCCCTGGGATCTCGGAGAAACGCATCCCGGCCACGGGCGGTGGGGCGGTCTCGAGGCCGGGCGGCGTCGACCTCGATACGAAGTCGTCCGCCAGCCCGAACCCATCCTCGAGGTATGACCACATGGCCGTCAGCCGCTGCTTCCCGTCGACGACGGCGTACGCGATCGTCGGTCGAGGACCGCCTCGAACGTCATGCAGATAGAACTTCGGGACGTCGAAGCCGTTGAGCAGCGAATCGATGAACCGCTGCTGCCGTCGGCGGTCCCACGCGTCGGCGGGGCGCTGGTAGGGCGGATCGATGTCGATGGCGCTCCGCCACGCGAGCGCCTTGCCAACGGTGAAGGGATGGGCCGGCACGCAGCGCATGACCGCTACGGGCGCGCGACCGAGGTCTCGCGATGCTCGATCTTGAAGTAGCCCGGCCAGAGCTGCTCGTAGAAGTAGCGGATGCCGTACTCGATCCGAAGCGTCCTCGTGCGCGCGTCGGACGGGTTGAAGTGCTCGTGTCGCGTCATCTTCGGCGGGATCTGGACCGCGTCGCCTGCCTCCCAGTCGTAGTGGACGCCGTCGATCTCGGAGTAGCCGACGCCCTCGAGGACGTACAGGACGGCCTCCGTATGGGTGTGGTCGTGGCTCGACGTGTGCGGGATCTCCTCGAAGATCTGCGTCATCGCGACGGTGATCGACGTGAAGCCATTCCGGTGCTCGTGCTTGCTCTCCCCGCCCCCCATGAGGTCATAGACCGCGCCGTGCCGATGGGGGACCTCGCTCTTGATCAATCGGTCGCGCGGATGGGTCACCGCCCGCGTCGCGTCATCGTGGCCTGCGGTCGTGTGAGCATGACCGTGCTTGCCGGACGCGCGCCGGTTCTCCGTCTCATTCGGCGCGTCCTCAAGATGGAGCGCGATCCGGCGACCGAGGGCATCGAACTGGCCGTCCTCGGCCGGCAGCGCGGCCAGGGTCGACGCGGTGTTCTCGCCCTTCTCCTCGAGTTGCTCGAAGCGGCCGAGCCGGACGAACAGGTCGAGGTCGACGGTCGACGCGGTGACGACCTCCATGTCGTCGTCGCCGAGGTTCACCAGCTGGTGCGCATCCATATACGGCACGTGGAGCGTCGTCCCGGGCCGGATGTCGTACCGGCGGCCCCCGATCAGCGCGGCGCCGGTGCCGCTCAGGACGTGCAGCGCCTCCTCGCCGTGGCGATGGTTCCCGGTGTGCGACCCGGGCGGGACGATGGCCTTGCACAGGTTGGTGCCATTGGTCGGGAAACCGACCTGCTCGCCGATCAGCATCGCGAGCCGGTGTTCGTTCGGAGTCTCGATCCAGGTCAGGTCACGACCGCGGGCGACGATCGGAGAGCGCACGACGTAGGCGGCGTTGCGCTCGCTCGCGGCTCGCCAGTCGGCGGTGAAATCGGCGGGCTCCAGGCGGGTGACGGGCCGCCAGGACTCGGTCACTCCTCGCCGGCCGGGCTGTCCGGGTGGCGCTCGATCTGGTGCAGGCCGAGCTGCTTCACCGTGAAGGTGTCCTGGATCGCGAGGTAGCGGACGGTCTCGGTGTCGGAGTCGTTGAAGTGCTGGTGCCAGGCCCACAGCGGGATGCCGAGGAGGTCGCCCTCCTCCCAGTCGATGCGCTGGAGCTCCTCACCGTCGTAGCCCATCATCGTGTGGCCCGTGCCTTTGACGATGTAAAGGACCGCCTCGGTCGTGTGGCGGTGGTTGACCGACGCCTTGCCGGGCGGGAGCTCGGACAGGTGCGGCTGGAGGCGGATGGCGCCGGACAGCCGATAGAAACGGGCCTTCGTCCCGCGGTACGCGCGGGCAACGAGCTCGGTCGTCTTGAGGTCCTTGA
>DATHTG010000163.1:0-8313 GCA_035463515.1 Candidatus Limnocylindrales bacterium | reverse complement strand
CCGTCGCGCGGCGACCCGAAGAAGCCGACGAAGCGCCGCCAACCGTTCCGATGAAGGCGAGCGGCGTCGGCGGGCGTGAGGCGGAAGTCGCGCGAGCGGGCCGGGGCGGATGTCGTCGGCAGCACGGTCTGGAGCGTGACGAGGTCGGCCAGGACGTCCGTGCACGCAGTGCATCCGGCGACCTGGCGTCGGGCCGCGTCAGCCGTCTTCTCGTCCAGGTCGTCCGCACGTGCCGCCAGAGCTGCGACGTTCGTCAGGTCGTGCGCAGCGTGAGCGGCAGGCGTGGGCGGACGATGTGCGTCGGTCATATCGAAGGTGAGACGGCTTCGCACCGTCCTCGGTTCCGCATCATCGCACCCGACGGACGCGTACGGCGATGCGGCGCAGGGCGAGGACAGTGCCCCCGGCCGCCAGAGAACCACCAGAAACCATGAGCATCGGGTCGGTCGGTGCGGACTCGTCGCCGAACTTGCGGTCGATCGCGCTCCCTGGCGGCCCGTCAACGGCGTGCATGGTCACCTCGGGCGGGGCGGCTTCGCCCGCCACACCCACGAGCATCGGCCCGGCGCTCACGAGCACCAGCCCGGCGAACCCGATCGTCGTCAGACCGGCCGCGAGCGGGCGCGTGATGGTGTCGCGAGAGGATCCGATCGCGCCAAGGAGGCGTCGCCACAGCGCGGGACGCAGCCTCGCGAGCGCGGTCGTGTCGATGCGCAGGTCACGCGGCCGCTTCGGCGTCCAGGCGTGTCGAAGGGCGGTCCGGATCGACAGGAGGTCGCGATGGAGGGCGCCGCACTGCGGGCACGTGGCGACCGTCGAGGGCGCCTTCGCGCCTCCGATCGCCGCCGCGATGGCGAAACGGTCGTGCCGAGCGTGGGAGAGCGAGTCAGCCACGGAACAGGTCCATCCGATCGGCCAGGATGTCCCGCAACGACAGCCGGCCGCGGTGGATGCGCGACTTCACCGTCCCGAGCGACACGCCGGTCATCTCGGCGATCTCGGCGTAGTCGTAGCCCTCCACGTCATAGAGGACGATCGCGGTGCGCTGGTCGTCGGTGATGTGGGCGAGCGCGGCGGCAAGCACGCGACTGCGTTCCGTGTGGACCGCGATCCGCTCCGGATCGACTTCGTCGCCTGCCCTCGGCTGCCAGCTCTCGTCCTCGAGCTCGGGGTACGGCTGGACGGGCCGTCGCTTGCGGGCCCGCTGGATATCCATGGCGGCGTTGACGCCGATGCGGTTCAGCCACGACTTCACGCTTCCGCCACGGAACGACGAGAGGTTGCGGTACGCGGAGAAGAACGCTTCCTGGACGACGTCGGCGGCCTGGTCCCGATCGGGGACCATGCGAACGACCAGCGCGAACAGCGGATCCTGGTACAGGGTCACGAGGTCATTGAAAGCGTCGAGATCGCCCTCACGGGCACGCTCGACGAGGATGAGATCGCGGCGCTGGACGGGGTCGTCGGGGACCGTCGTCGAGCGAAGGTCCTCCTCCACGGTCGGGGGATCCCTCCGGACGGCGATAGTGGCTGACGTGAGGCCCGCGGAGTCTAGCATCGGCTGCCAGACGCAGGGTCGGGTCAGGCGGTTCCTCGTCGACCGGGGGTTGCCGGACTACGGAACGCGCAACCGGTGTCCCGGCCTCGTTGTCGGACCCTGCCGCCGGACGGCAACAAGGCACCGCTATGCCGTGGGACGGCGATCCTCAACGCCTTCGAAGCTGGCGGCGGCGGCGGCGGCGTCTCTTGCCGTCGGGCGGCAACCACCGGTCCGGATGCGTCCGGCGGAACCGGTACGATGTCTCGACGGGCCGAAGTGGCGGAACGGCATACGCGGCGGTCTCAAACACCGCTCCACGCAAGTGGTTGAGGGTTCGAATCCCTCCTTCGGCACCAGCTCCAGCGCGAGGGCTATCCTCCCGGGATGGCCCAACGAGGCGGCCGGTTCATCGGCTATCCGACCGATTCGCTCTTGGCAGTGCTGCCCGACCCTGAACGTGCCGCCGCAGCGGCCGCGGCCCTCAAGGCCGCTGGCGTCCCGGATCGCGACATCACGATCCTCCGCGGCGACGAGGGCGCCTCCCGGTTCGACCCGACCGGCGCGGTGCACGGCCTGTTCACCAGACTGCGGCGGATCGTGTCGTTCACGGTGATGGACCAGCTGCCCGACATGGCGTTCTACGACGCGGCGATCCGGTCAGGCCAAGCGGTCGTGATGGCCCGCCTGCGGGGCGATGACCGGAAGGCGGACGCGATCCGGGTGGTGCGCGAGCACGGCGCACATTTCGTCAACTACTACGGGCGGTTCGCCACGGAGGAGATCGTGCGCTGGCACGGCCCGGACCCGGACGTCCACAGCCTGCTCAAGCGCTGACCTCCCGACCTCGCTGCCAGACGCCGACCGGGCGCGCGAGCACGCCCAGGTCGACCAGGGGATCACCGTCGACCAGCAGGATATCGGCCACCTTTCCGACCTCGATCGTCCCGACCTCGGCGTCGATCCCCAGTAATCGCGCACCCGACGACGTCGCCGCCTTGATCGACATCATCGGCGGCGCCCCGTGGTCGTGGAGCAGCGCGATCTCCCGCCAGACCATTTCGGGTGTCACGCCCACCTCGCCCGTGTCCGTGCCCGTCGCGAGTGGCACGCCGAGCCGGATGGCGGTCTCCGTCGAGAGCCGATGGGTCCGCTCGATCAGGTCCTGCCGCTCGCGCTGCACCGGCGTCAGTCCCGGGAGCGTCCGATTCACGTCCGTCACCACGAGGGTCGGTACCAGCCACGCGCCGGACGCCGCGAGCCGCTCGATCGCCGCCTCATCGGCCAGCCACGCGTGCTCGATCGACGTCACACCCGCGTCCACCGAGCGCCGCACGGACTCGCTGTCCTGCGCGTGGCTCATCACGCGGCGCCCCGACTCTCGCGCGACGCCGACGACCGCACGCAGCTCGTCGAGCGTCAATTCCGGCGCGCCATTGACGATCACGCCCGGCGCGTGGCCGGTCGTCGTGAGCATCGCCGCTTCGGACGCGACGACCTTCACGACATCCGCGCCGGCGTCGATGACCCGGCGCGTGATCACGGCAAGTCCGTCCGCACCGCTACCTTCGAGACCGAACGCCGACCCATGGCCGCCGACCGAACCCACGGCTGTGCCAGCCTCGACGAGCCGCGGTCCGGGCGTCCTACCCGCGGCGATCTCGTCCCGAAGCACGATCCCGAGGTTTCGCATCGACCCTGCGCCACGGGCCGACGTCACACCGGCGCGGAGCGCCATCGCGGCGTGCCGTCGCGCGGCAGCCAGGATCGTCTCGTCATCGCGGAGCGCGATCGCCTGAAGCGAGCCCTCCGTGGGGTCGAAGGTGTAGTGCGCGTGCGCGTCGATCAGGCCAGGGAGCAGCGTCCGGCCGCGCCCGTCCACCACGACAGTGCCCGGCGGGATCGCCCGTGCAGCATCGTGCTGACCCACCGCCTCGATCAGCTCGCCGTCGACCACGACGTCGACGTGCGGGCGCGCGGCGTCTTCGACGCCATCGATCACCCTCACATCGCGGAAGAGCACGCCCATCCCGACAGCGTAGACTCCCGCCATGTTCCAACGGATCTTCGGCTCGGGGCCGCAGCACGAGCGCGCGGCCGCGCTCCAGGCCGAGGCGTTCGAGTCGGCATCGGCCGCCGGCGACACCGCCACCGTCCGCCGCATCGTCTCCCGCCTGGAACAGATGCCGCCCGAGCGCGCACGGCTCGTCGCGTCTGCCGCCTACACGCTGGCCCGCGCGGCCAACGCCGACCTCGAGATCAGCGCCGAGGAGACCGCCGTCATCGAGCGCCAGCTGCAGGCGCACGGCACGCTCGATGAGGCGACCGCGGTCCTCGTCACCGAGATGGCCAAACTGCAGGCGCGGACGGTCGGTGGGACCGAGGACTACGTCGTGACGCGTGAGTTCACGGCCCTCGCTGACGAGCAGCAGCGCACCGATGTGCTGCGTGCCTGCTTCGCGGTCGGTGCGGCGAGCGGCTCGATCTCCGCGGAGGAGTCAGCCGTCCTCAACCAGATCGGCAAGGAGCTCGGGCTCGATCCCGACACGGTGAACGACGTCCGCGCCGAGTTCCACGAGCGGCTCTCGTCGGTGCAGACCGTCCGCCGCCTCGCCGAGGGCCGATGACGGGACGGACCGCCGTCAGCCGGATCAGCCCGTTCTTCGCCGTGGTGCCATTGCTCATCGGGGCGTGCGGCGGTGGCGCGACGCCACCCGCGGCGGACGCGCCGGTCATCGTGACGTTCGAGGTCGTCGACGAGCGCTACAAGGTCCTCCTGACCGAGCCGGCGGATATCGATACTGCGCGGCGCCTGCTCGCCGGCGAGGACGTCCCGAGCATCCCCAACGGCCGAATCGTGCGCGAGACCGGTGTGAACGAGGGCTACGGCTGGTCGATCGACCCGAACGACATCGAGTTCGGTGACGTCACGATCGAGGTGTGCGACGGCTTGCCGTCCGATGTCGAGATGGGCATCGTGACCGGCGACCGGTACTGCCCGTGGTCGGCGGTCGTGCTCGGGGTCGAGCCGGCCGGCTAGGTCGTTGCCAGCCGAAGCTCGACGAGGCCATCGCCGAGCTGGCGGCGCACCTCGGCGAGCAGCTCCGCGTCGTAGGCGACGCCCCAGCGCAGCTCCATGGGAAGTGCCTGCCCCCCGCTCGGTGCCGGGACGTGCAGGACGACCCTCGTACCGCCCGGTCGATCGCGCAAGAGCACCTTGACCGTCTCCATGGCACGCACGAGGCGATCCGGTCCTGCGGTGCCCTCGAACTTGACGTGGAGCACCGCGCCGGGGCCAGCCGCGACCGGTTGATCGGCCATCGCGTCGCCGACGATGCGGGCTCGCGCCTCGTCCGGTACCGGCGGCTCATCCGTGGTGTCCTCGCCCGCATCGGCCACCGCCCCCGGCGCGCCGAAGTACGTCGAGACGGGCTCCGGTGGGGCGATGTGCGGGAGGTCGGTCGGCGGCATGCCGCCGTTGGTCTCCTCACGTCGAGGCGATACGAAGCCCGCGGCTGCGGGTGGTGCCGACACCTGCGGCGGGGCGCCGGTGCCCCCGCCCGCGCCGGCGCCCACGGCGACCGGGGCAGGACGCTGCCCGGGCCCGACCGCGACCGGCGTCCGACGGAACGACCCGTTACGGCCGCCGCGATCACCTGCCGCGACGTCGCGCGCGAACGCCTCCGGACCGCGTGCAGCGGCGTCGTCCCAGTCGGCGATGAGATCGGCGAGCAGCGAGACCTCCTCGCCCTTGTGGTCGACCCGGCCGGCGATCAGCAGGATCGCGCCGTCACGCAGGAGCGGCCGGGTGGTCTCGAACAGTCGGGGGAAGACCACCACCTCGATGGATCCCTGCAGGTCCTCCAGCGTGACGATCGCCATCGTCTCCTGGCGCTTGGTGATGACCGTTCGTTGCGCGGTCACGATGCCGCCGACCACGACCCGCTGGCCGTCGAGCGACTCGTCGCGGAGATCGCCCGAGTACGCGCTGACGTATCGGCCGACCTGTTCCGCCACCTCGCCCATCGGGTGCTCCGAGAGGTAGAGCCCGAGCAGCTCCTTCTCCCAGCGCAGCCGCTCACGGACCGGGACCTCGGTCGCAGCAGGCAGCGGCCGCTCGAAGGCGATCGCGTCAGCCGTGCCCATGTCGAACAGCGATGTCTGACCGGTGATGCGATCGCGCTGGGTCGCCTGGGCCGCCGCGATCGCGTCGTCGAGGCCGAGCAGGAGCTGGGCAGGATGGCCGAACGCGTTCAGGGCGCCGACCTTGATCAGCGCCTCGAGCACCTTGCGGTTCGCGAGCCGCAGGTCGATCCTCGTGCAGAAGTCGGCGAGCGATCGGAACTCTTCGCCCTCCGCTCGGGCCGCGATGATCGATTCGATCGCGCCCTGGCCGACGTTCTTCACCGCCAGCAGCCCGAACCGGATGGCGTCGCCCTCGACGGTGAACTCCAGATGGCTGGCGTGCACGTCCGGCGGACGGACCTCGATCCCCATCCGACGGCACTCGGCGACGGCCGCCGCGACCTTCTCCTCGTTCGCCCGGAACGCGGTCAGCACGGCGGCCATGTAGTCGACCGTGTGGTTCGCCTTCATGAAGGCGGTCTGATAGGCGATCAGCCCGTAGCACGTCGCGTGGGCTTTGTTGAACCCATACCGTTCGAACGGCTCGAACGCCGTGAAGACGGCGTCGATCACCTGCGGCTCGACGCCCCGTTCCGCCGCCTGGCGGACGAACTTCTCCTTCTGGGCGCGAAGGACGCTCGACTTCTTCTTCCGGATCGCATAGCCGAGCGTGTCGGCTTCGGGTCCGGTGAAGCCGCCCAGCGCGATCGCGGCGGCCATGATGTCCTCCTGGTAGACGAAGATCCCGTAGGTCTTCTGCAGGTAGGGCTCGAGCAGCGGGTGTAGGTACGTGACCGGTTCCTGGCCGTGCTTGCGCCGGATGTAGGCGGGGATGTTATCCATCGGTCCGGGTCGGTAAAGCGCGACCATCGCCGCGAGGTCGTAGACCGAAGTCGGCCGCAGCTCCCGGATGTAGCGGCGCATGCCGGCCGACTCGAGCTGGAAGATGCCGGTCGTCTCGCCCGACGCCAACAGCTCGAACGTCCGAGCGTCGTCGAGCGGGATCTGGTCGAGGTCGATCTCGACGCCCCGATTGTCGCGGACGAGATCGACGGCCTGCCGGAGGATCGTCAGGTTCGAGAGGCCCAGGAAGTCGAACTTCAACAGCCCGAGCGCCTCGATGGCGTGCATCTCGTACTGCGTCATCAGCGAGTCCGAGTTCGTCGCCTTCTGGAGCGGCATGAGCTCGGTCAATGGCTCGCGGCTGATGACGACCCCGGCCGCGTGGGTCGAAGCGTTGCGGGCGACACCCTCGAGGTGTCGCGCGAAGTCGATGATCCGGCTGACGCCCGGGTCGGCGCCGACCTGCTCGCGGAGCGCCGGGCTTATCTGGAGCGCCTCGTCGAGCTTGATGCCGAGCTGGTTCGGGACGGCCTTGGCGATGCGGTCGACCTCGCCATAGCTGTGGCCGAGGACGCGGCCGACATCGCGGATCGCGGCGCGGGCGAGCATCGTGCCGAACGTGATGATCTGCGCGACGTGATCCTGGCCGTACTTGCGGCCGACGTAGGCGATGACCTCATCGCGGCGCCCGTCCTCGAAGTCGACGTCGATGTCGGGCATCGTCACGCGGTCCGGGTTGAGGAACCGCTCGAACGGCAGCTGGTAGAGGATCGGGTCGACCGGCGTGATGCCCAGCGTGTACGTCACGATGCTGCCGGGCGCCGACCCGCGGCATGTCGTCTGGATGCCCTGCTCCCGCGCGAAGCGGATGAAATCCGCGACGATCAGGAAGTAGCCCGCATAGCCCATCGAGATGATCACGCCCAGCTCGTAGTCGAGCCGCTCCTGGAGCTCGGGGGTCACCGTCCCGTAGCGCCGCTTCAGTCCGGCCTCGCACTCCTTGCGCAACCACGACTCGACCGTCTCACCGTCCGGCACCGGGAAATGGGGGATCCGGAGCTGCCCGAGCGGCAGCTCGACGGAGGTCATCTCTGCGATCCGGCGACTGTTGAGGATCGCCTCGCGCTGCTCGGGGAACAGCGCACCCATCTGCGCTGCCGACTTCACGTAGAACTCGTGGGTCTCGAACTTCAGCCGACCCGGCGTATCGAGGTTGTTGCCCGTCCCGACACAGAGCAGCACGTCGTGCGCCTCGGACTGGTCGGCGCGGACGTAGTGCAGGTCGTTCGTCGCGACGAGCGGCAGCCCGGTCTCGCCCGCGAGTCGGAGCAGCTGTCCGTTCAACCTGGTCTGCTCCGCAAGCCCGTGGTCCTGGAGCTCCAGGAAGAACCCCTCAGGTCCGAAGATGTCCCCGTAGCGGCCCGCAGCGGTCCGCGCGAGGTCCCAGTCGTCGACCTCGAGCGCCTTGGCGACCTCGCTCCCGAGGCAGGCACTCAGCCCGATGAGCCCCTCGCTGTACCGCGCCAGGTGCTCGTGATCGATACGTGGCTTGTAGTAGTAGCCGTCCACATGGGCGTCGGTGACGAGGCGGCACAGGTTCTGGTAGCCGGTGTAGTCCTTCGCGAGGAGGATCAGGTGGAAGGGCTGGCTATCGGCCTTGCCTTCCTTCGACGTCATCGACCGCGGGGCGACGTACGTCTCGACGCCGATGATCGGCTTGATCCCCTTGTTCTTCGCCGCCTGGGGGAACGCGACCGCCCCGTACAGCGCCCCGTGGTCGGTGAGCGCCATCGCGTCCATGCCCTGCG
>DATHTG010000162.1:0-4620 GCA_035463515.1 Candidatus Limnocylindrales bacterium | reverse complement strand
ATCTACGAAGGCACGAACCAGATCCACCGCGAGATCGTCGCGGGCGAGGTCCTCAAGCGGGCAGGCAGCGCCTGACGGCTTCGCGCCGTCGTGCGGCGTAGACTCGGGACATGCACCAGCCCAACGGCCAGACCTTCATCGTCAGCGCCGCCCGTACGCCGATCGGGAAGTTCGGCGGCGCACTGAGCGGCGTCCCGGCGACCACGCTCGGCGGCGTCGCGATCAAGGCGGCCGTGGAGCGCGCGGGCCTCGACCCGGCCACCGCCCTCATCGATGACGTGCTCATGGGTCAGGTGCTGCAGGCAGGTTCGGGCCAAGCGCCGGCAAGGCAAGCAGCGCTGAAGGCCGGCCTGCCCGACACGACGAGTGCGACCACCATCAACCGCGTCTGTGGATCCGGACTCAAGTCGATCATGCTCGCGGCCGCGGAGATCAAGGCCGGCGATTCCGAGGTGGTCATCGCCGGCGGCATGGAGTCGATGAACGGCGCGCCCTACCTCCTGCCCGGTGCTCGCTTCGGCCTTCGGCTCGGTGATGCCAAGCTCGTCGACTCGACGGTCGCGGACGGCCTGTGGTGCTCGATCGAGGACTGCCACATGGGGACCCACGCTGAGCGGGTCGCGATCAAGGACCACGTCAGTCGCGCCGACCAGGACGCATTCGCGCTTGCCAGCCACCAGAAGGCGATCGCCGCCATCGACGGCGGGCGCTTCGACGCGGAGATGGCGCCGGTGACCATCACGGACGGCAAGGGCCGCGAAAGCGTCGTCGACACGGATGAGAACCCACGCCGCGACACGGATCCGGAGGCGCTCGCCAAGCTCAAGCCCGTCTTCGCTCTCCCGGGCGGCGAGGATCGCGGAGACGCGACCGAGGGCACCGTCACTGCAGGCAACGCCCCGGGCATCACCGACGGTGCCGCCGCCACGGTCGTCGCCAGCGAGCGCGCCGTGGAACGGCTCGGGCTGAAGCCGCTGGCCCGGATCGTCGGGTACGCGCAGGCCGAGGTCGCCCCGAAGTGGCTGTTCCTGGCGCCGGTGGAAGGCGTCAAGCGACTCCTCGACCGGATCGAGCTTCCGCTGGAAGCCTTCGACCTGATCGAGATCAACGAGGCGTTCGCCGCGCAGACGCTCGCCGATGGTCGCGAGCTCGGGTTCGACTGGGACAGGGTCAACGTGAACGGCGGCGCGATCGCACTCGGCCACCCGATCGGGGCCAGTGGGGCACGGATCGTCGCGACGCTCCTCCACGAGCTGGATCGTCGGGAGGGCCGCTACGGCCTCGCGACACTCTGCCTCGGCGGCGGCGGCTCGGTCGCCGCAGCGTTCGAGCGGGTGGCGGCATGACCCAGACCGTCGAACCCACGACCGCCGAGGGCGCGACCGAGGTCCCGACGTTCCATCACTTCATCGCCGGCGAGTGGTGCGAGTCGACGAGCGGCGAGACGTTCGAGAGCCGGAACCCGGCCGACGGACGCGACATCATCGGCCGCTTCCAGAAGGGCACGAAGGCCGATGTGGCGATGGCCGTCAGCGCCGCGTGGGCGGCTCGGCCGATGTGGCAGCGCACGCCGGCCCCGAAGCGCGGCGAGATCCTGTACCGCTTCGGGCAGCTGATGGCTGAGAACAAGGAGCGGTTGTCACGAGCGATGACCCGCGAGATGGGCAAGGTCATCGCGGAGGCGCGGGGCGATGTCCAGGAGGGCATCGATATCGCGTTCCTCATGGCCGGCGAGGGTCGCAGGATGCACGGTGACACCGTCCCGTCCGAGCTTCCCGACAAATGGGCGATGAGCATCCGCCAGCCGATCGGGTTCGCGGGGATCATCACGCCCTGGAACTTCCCGATGGCGATCCCGTGCTGGAAGATGATGCCGGCGCTCGTGACCGGCAACGTCGTGATCTTCAAGCCGTCGAGCGACACCCCGCATTGCGCGACCCTTCTGGTCGAGCTCCTCGCGGAGGCCGGCCTCCCTCCCGGCGTGGTGAACCTCGTCACCGGCACCGGCGCCGAGGTCGGCGACGCGATCGTCGAGAACCCGGACATCGGCGTCATCTCGTTCACCGGGTCGTCGGCGACCGGGAAGTCGATCGCGGTCCGGGCAGCGCAGCGGCTCAAGCGGCTTTCCCTGGAGCTCGGGGGGAAGAACGGCGTCGTGGTCCTTGCCGACGCCGATCTCGACCTCGCGACCGACGGCATCCTCTGGAGCGCGTTCGGGACGACCGGGCAGCGCTGCACCGCGGCATCGCGCGTCATCGTCGAGCGGCCGGTCGTCGACAAGCTCGTGCAGAAGCTCGAGGCGCGGGCGAAGACCCTACGACTCGGCAACGGCCTCGACCCCACGACCGGCGTCGGTCCACTGGTCAACGCGCCGGCGGTCGACAAGGTGGCGTCGTACATCGATATCGGGCGGAGCGAGGGCGAGCTCGTGACCGGCGGCTCGCGAGCAAGCGACGGCGATCTCGCGAATGGGCACTACTTCCAACCGACGATCTTCAGTGGCGTGAAGCCGATGGATCGCATCGGTCAGGAGGAGATCTTCGGTCCGGTGCTCTCGATCATCCCGGTCGCCGACTACGGCGAGGCGATGATGGCGCTGAACCAGACCCGCTACGGGTTGTCGTCGAGCATCTTCACCTCGGACGTGAACACCGCCTTCCGGGCGATGCGCGACTTCGAGACAGGCATCGTGTACGTCAACGCCGGTACGACCGGTGCCGAGGTCCACTTGCCGTTCGGTGGCTGGAAGGAGACCGGCAACGGCCACCGCGAGGCGGGCAACATCGCGCTCGACACGTACACGGAGTGGAAGTCGATCTACATCGACTTCAGCGGTCGGCTGCAGCGCGCGCAGATCGATAACCAATCCTCGGGCTGATGGCCTCGCGGGGCTCGGCCTCAGACCTCGAAGCGCTCGTACCAGCAGTTCGTTCCCGTCGCCAGTAGGCGATCCCGTGCCGAAACGATCACGACGAAGCGCCGGCATCCTCCTGTACCGCTCCGCGAACGGCGGCATCGAGGTGCTGCTCGCGCATCCTGGCGGGCCCGTCTGGGCGAAGCGGGACGCCGGAGCCTGGTCGATCCCCAAGGGTGAGATCGAGGAGGGCGAGGATCCGTGGGCGGTCGCGCTGCGCGAGTTCGAGGAAGAGACCGGACACTTGCCGCCAGACGGCGCGTCGATCGAGCTTGGCGAGATCACCCAGAAGGGCGGCAAGGTCGTCGTCGCCTGGGCGCTCGAGGGCGACCTCGACCCGACGACGGCGCACAGCAACACGTTCCCGTTCCAGTGGCCGCCGCGATCCGGGCGCTACATCACGATCCCGGAGATCGATCGCGTGGAATGGTTCTCGCCCGACGACGCACGGCCGCGGTTGAAGGACACCCAGCACCCGTTCATCGATCGCTTGATCGAGGCGCTCAACCGTCCTTGAGGTTGAGGCCTCGGGACACGAGGCGGTCGACCTTGGCCGCCATCACGAGATCGTTCGCGCTGAGCGTCCCGATCGCATCCGTCGTCCAGGTCACGACGAGCCGACCCCACGAGAGCTCCAACGTCGGGTGATGGTTCTGGGATTCCGCGAGGAGAGCGATGCGGGTCGCCAGGCCGAACGCCGCGGCAAACGTCGGGAATGCGAACTCACGTGACACGCGGTCGCCGTCGACGCGCCAGCCCGGGTCGAGGCCGGTGCTGAGCCGAGTAGCCTCCTCAAGGGACAGTGGCGGCGTCGTCGCATCGGCCGGTGTCACCTTGGCGGATGCGAGCTTGCCCGGGTCGAGATCCGACACAGCGAAAGTCTAGCGGTGACCAAGCGCACCACCGTTCTGGGTAGGGTGGACGGAGCCCCGGCGTCCGACAGGTACGCCGGGGCGTCGTGCTTCTCCGACTCAGTGCTTCGCGTTCGGATCCGGGCCGAGCGGGGAGCGATCAGGGTGCAGAAGACCCGGGTTCGCGACGTGCGGATCGGCATTCGTTCTCGTTCGACGAGCGGCTCGACGATGTAGTTGACAGCGCAACTAGTTCGCCGTATATTGCTTGTCTACAAACAACACAGTTGTCTGTCAGCAAACGCCGACAGCAAGGGACAGGACCGTGGACACACTCGACCTCGCATTACTCATCCTCCAGCTCGGCGTCGGTCTGACGTTCGCCGCGCACGGCGCGCAGAAGCTGTTCGGCTGGTGGGGCGGTCCGGGCGTTGCCGGCTGGGAGGGAGCCATGGAACACATGGGCTTCCGGCCAGCCCGACTCTTCGCTCTGACCTCGGCGCTCGTCGAATTCGGCGGCGGCCTCTTGCTCGCAGCCGGATTCTTCACGCCGATCGTCGCGGCGATCCTCGTGGCGCAGGCCGTCGTGATCGTCGGTCACGTCCACTGGCGGCACGGCTTCTTCAATAGCGAGTCGGGCGTCGAGTTCCCGCTGCTGCTCGGCATCGGTGCGGCCGCCATCGGCCTGGCCGGGGCGAGTGGCGTGAGCCTGGACTCCCTCGTCGGGGTCGGTTTCGAGCCGGCGGCGCGGGTCGTGCTGGTGATCGCTGGCCTGATCGCGGGGCTGATCGCGTTGGCGATCCCGCGGGTCACGAGCCAAGGATCCGCGCACGCCTGACCAGAGGGTAGGCGAGG
>DATHTG010000161.1:0-7969 GCA_035463515.1 Candidatus Limnocylindrales bacterium | reverse complement strand
ATCGTCGGGTCGGCGAACCGCCTCGGCCACGCCGCCAGCCTGTCGGTCGCGGAGCGTCCCGGGCATGCCTACAACCCGCTCTTCCTCTACGGCGGCGTCGGGCTCGGCAAGACCCACCTGATGCATGCGATCGGCAACCAGGTGATCGCCCGATTCCCGCGCAAGCGGGTCGTGTACGCCACGTCCGAGAAGTTCACGAACGAATTCATCACGAGCATCCAACAGGGCAAGATCGACGAGTTCCGATCGCGGTATCGGCGGATCGACCTCCTCCTCATCGACGACATCCAGTTCATCGCCGACAAGGAGCGGACCCAAGAGGAGTTCTTCCACACCTTCAATGCGATCCACGAGGACGGCAAGCAGATCGTCCTCTCGAGCGACCGGCCGCCGAAGGCGATCCTGACCCTGGAGGAGCGGCTCCGGTCGCGCTTCGAGTGGGGCCTCATCGCCGACCTGACCGCGCCCGACCTCGAGACGCGCATCGCCATCCTCCGGGCCAAGGCCGAGGAGGGCGCCGTCCCGATCACCTCCGACGTCGTCGAGTTCATCGCCCGAAAGGTCGTATCGAACGTCCGCGAGCTCGAAGGAGCGCTGAACCGCATCGTCGCGTTCGCGAGCATGGGCGCCACGCCGATCAGCATCGAGCTCGCCCAGGCCGTGTTGTCGAACGTCCTCTACAACCCGAAGAAGCGGCAGGTGACCCCGGAGCGGATCGCCAAGGCCGTGTCCGACTACTACAGCGTCCCGATGGAGGCGCTCCAAGGCCAGAAGCGTGACAAGGCGATCGTCATGCCGCGGCAGATCGCGATGTTCCTGATGCGCGAGGAGACCGACGTCTCGCTCCTCCGCATCGGCGCCGAGCTCGGCGGGCGCGACCACTCGACGGTCCTCCACGCCTGCGACAAGATCACCCGCGAAGTCGCGACCAACGACGAGCTGCGACGCGAGATCGCGGCCGTCCGTGAGCTGATCTACGCGGAGTAGCCTCGGCCGTCGTCTTCCCGCGGTCGACGTCGTCCCGAACGCGCTGGATATGTCGCTGATAAGTGCCAGCGCCCCGTTGATATGCCGATGTGATGTCGCCTCGGCACGCGGTGACGCGTCGAGTCATCCCCAGCTCATCGACCGAGTCGTCCGCCGTCGAGGGTCGCTTCTCCACGGCCAGGCCGGGCCTGTCAACGACGATCCGTCGTTCAGACGAGCACACCCATCCACGCGGTCCACAGCGTTACTACGGTGATGACGGAGCTAAGAGAAAGAGAGAAGATACCCACCTACTGTCCCGGCCACGCGCGGCCGCCCCGGATGCCCACCCGAGATGGAGTGATGCCCACGTGAAGCTGTCGGTCATGCAGGAGAACCTGGCACGTGGCTTGTCCATCGTCAGCCGGGCCGTGTCGAGTCGGAGCACGCTGCCGGTCCTCGCCAATGTCCTGCTCAAGACCGAGGATGCCGGGCTCAAGCTGACCGCGACCAACCTCGAGATCGGCATCACGTATTGGGTTCCCGGCAAGGTCGATGAGGATGGCGCGACGACCGTCCCGGCCAGGCTCCTGACCGACCTTGTCAACTCGCTGCCTGCGGGCGACAAGGTGGAGCTCGAGGTGACCGCCGGCGACACCCTGCACGTCAAGGCAGGTCGGTTCCAGACGCACATCAAGGGCATCAGCGACGAGGAGTTCCCGGCGATCCAGACCGCCGGTGACCGGCCGACGACGCGGATCGCCCAGAACGTCCTTCGACGCGCCCTGGCCGAAACGGCCTTTGCCGCGGCGAGCGACGAGGCTCGGCCGATCCTGACCGGCGTCCTGGCGCGCTTCGAGGGCGACCAGCTCACGCTCGCGGCCGCCGACAACTACCGGATCGCCGTCAAGAGCGTACCGATCCTCGATCCCGTGTCGGAGACGAGCGTCGTCATCCCGGCTCGGGCGCTCAACGAGCTGGCGCGCGTGCTGGCGGATGTCGACGACCCGGTCGACGTCGTCCTCGCCGGCGCGCGCAACCAGGTCCTGTTCCACCTCGATGGCATCGACCTCGTCAGCCGTCTGATCGACGGCCAGTTCCCGAATTACCAGCAGGTGATGCCCCAGGCACATGCGACACGCGCGGTCCTCGATCGCGAGGAGCTCCTCCGAGCCGTCCGACCAGCGGCGTTGATCGCGCACGAGTCGGCCAACATCGTGAAGCTCCAGATCGGCGGCGACGGCGACCCCGGCGTGACCGTCAGCGCGAACGCCGAGGTCGGCGACCACGTGGGACAGGTCGAGGCGGCCGTCGAGGGGGATGGCACGACCATCGCGTTCAACGCCCGCTACCTGGCGGACGTCCTGACGAACGTCTCCGCCGACCAGTTCGCGCTCGAGCTGAATGGGCCGCTGTCTCCCGGTGTGTTCAAGCCCGTCGGCGACGACCGCTACGTGCATGTCGTGATGCCGGTCCGCACGACGTCCTAGCATCGCCTCGCTCGACTCCCTCACCGCCCTCGACCTCCGCGGCTACGCGTCGCTCGACGCAGCGTTCGGACCGGGCGCCCACCTGATCTGGGGGCCGAACGCCGCCGGGAAGACGAGTCTCCTCGAGGGCATCGCGCTGCTCAGCTGGGGGCGGTCCCACCGCACGACCGCCGATGGTGAGCTGATCCGCTGGGGCCGCGACCTGGCGCGTGTGGAAGGCCGCGTCGGGAACGATGTGCTCGAGGTCGCCATCCAGCGATCCCCGGCCGGCAGCACCGGCCGTGGGTCCGGTGGCCGCAAGCGGATCCGGGTCAACGGCGTGGGCCGCCGGGCTGGGGCACTCGGACGCCACCTGCGGGTCGTGCTCTTCGCCCCCGAGGAGATGCTGCTCGTCGTCGGGTCGCCGTCCCTGCGGCGTGCCGCGATCGACGCGCTCGCCGCCGCGCTGTTCCCGACGTACGCGGACGACCTGTCCACGTACGGTCGGACGCTGCAGCAGCGGAACGGCCTGCTCCGGGCCATACGCGAGGAGCAGGCGACGCGCGACCAACTGCGGTTTTGGGACGAGTCGTTCATCGAGACCGGTGGGCGGATCGTCGCGGCCCGCTACACGCTGCTGGAACGGTTGGCGGCGCCGGTCGCCGCCGCGCATCGAGAGATCGCACCCGAGGAGTCGAGCGCGGGCAGCCTGGAGATGCGATATGTCACGAACGCCCCGACAGTCGGCGTGGAGACGCCGCGCGACGCGCTGGCGCGCCGGCTGGACGAGACCAGCGAGAAGGAGATCTGGAACGGGTCCACGGTCATCGGCCCGCACCGTGACGACATCGCGTTCGACCTGGCAGGGCGTGACCTCGCCGGGTTCGCGTCACGCGGTCAGCAGCGCACCGCGATCCTCGCCTTCAAGCTTGCCGAGCTCGACCTCCTCACCGCCCTCGACGGCCACCCGCCCCTCCTCCTGCTCGACGACGTCTTCAGCGAACTCGACCCGGAGCGCCGCGCCCACCTGGTGCGGCGGATCGCCGAGCTGCCGCAGGCGTTCGTGACGACGACGACGCCGCACGACCTCGACCCTGGGCTGCTCGCGGTCGCCCACGGCTGGGAGGTCAGCGTCGGCGCTGATGGGGCCGAGCTGCGGCCCGCATCGACGCGCGCACACCAGCGATCCGGGAGCCCGGCGTGAATCGCGCGAGCGACGCGTGACCGGCCAGCGTCGTCGCCCGATGCGGCGCATCGGCGATCTCATCCCTGACGCTGCTCGAGCGCTCGGCCTCGAGGACGAGTTGCGGCTCGCGCGGGCCATGGCGACGTTCGAGGCGATCGTCGAGGAACGCGTGCCGGCGGCGGCCGGGGCATGCCGGGTCGTGGCGATCGCGGGCTTCTCGATCGACGTGGAGGCCGATGCGCCGATCGTCGCGCAGGAGCTGCGGCTGCGCTCCGGCGAGCTCCTGGCGGCCTTCGCGACGGCCCCTGGTGGCATCGGGATCCGGGACCTTCGGGTGCACGTTCGACGCGGAAGTCCCCGCGTATAATCCTGCCGACCTGCCTGCCATCTCGGGGCGAACGTCACGCCGATCCGGCCAGGGATCGTCCCGTCGCCTGACCAACCCTATCGAGAGGCCCGCATGGCCGCCCGACTCCAACTGAAGCTAGGGATCGTCGCCGAGCACGACCGGCTCGACGATTCGCCGGACACCCTGGTGGTGGTCGAGCCGAGTGTCGGTTCCGTCGCCCGCTCCAAGGGCAACCTCTACCTGCTCGTCACATCGCGCATCAGCTCGCGCCACGCGCTCGAGGCGACGCGCCTGGCCGCGGAGACGATCCGGAACGAGTACTACTACGACGAATCGGCCGGTATCCGCGTCTGCCTCCAGAAGGCGATCGCGACCGCCAACAAGCGCCTGCTCCACCAGGCCGACCGGCTGGGGCTCAAGTCGCCCGACGACAACGGACCGATCGGCGTGGGCGTCGGGGTCGTGCGCGGCAACGAGATGTACGTCGCGACCGTCGGTCCGGCTGAGGCCTACCTCATCCGTCAGGCGCGGCTCTCGACGCTGCCCGACCCCCATCGGGAACGCGGCCTGCCGTCGAACGGTCTCGAGCCCGAGGTGTGGCGCGGCGAGGTGACGGTCGGGGACTCGCTCGTCCTGATCTCGCCGAACATCGTCGCGCGCCTGGGAGCCGACGAGCTCAAGGACGCGATGGTCACCCTCCATCCCCAGTCCGCGATGGAGCACCTCCACCAGCGGTTCAAGGGCGCTGACGGATCAGGGAGCGATGGCGCGATCGCGTTCGAGGCGACCGAGGTCGCGCCGACGAGCCGCGGCCGCACCCTGGTGCCCGTCCGCCCCGCGGAGCCGCTCGCGGGCGCCCCGGACCGCTCACCGATCCCGCTCGCCGACAACGTCCAGGCCGCCGGCGCCGCGATGTCGGCGGCGGCCGATAGTGCCCGCGTCGTGGCCGGCACCGCCGTCGAGCGGCTGGTCCAACGGCTGCACGACCTGCTGCCGCGGCGCAGGCCGGCGTATCGCCGCGTCACCCCGCTGGCGTCGCGCCGCGAGACGCAGCGACGAGCGGCGATCGCCGTCATCGCGCTGCTGGTCGTGGTCGGCAGCCTCGCGATGTCGGTATGGGCGTTCGGCGGTCGGACGCCGTCCGGGGCGATCAGCTCGGTCAACGCGGGGCAGGCCGCGCTCGACAAGGCCCAGGAGAACCTCGGACTCGTGTCCGGACCGGGCATCGACCTGATCTCCGACGACCGCGACGAGGCGCTCCGTCTGCTGACCGAGGCGTACGCCCAGCTCGACAAGGCGGAGGACGCCAACGTGAACGCGCGCGTCGTCGAGCCGATCCGGGAGGAGGTCGTCGCCCTGCTCGATCGCGCATACGGCGTGGTCGAGGTCGTCTCGACGCCTCTGTTCGCGTTCCGCGCGGCAGAGGGCTCTCCCGCGTACGACCTGCGGCAACTCGTGCGCGGCTACGACGACGCGCCGTACGTCATCGATCGGACGAATCGCGCGGTCTTCCGCGTCGACCTGAAGCGCAAGCGCGCCACGAACATCGCTCGAAACGGCCGGGCCATCGGCAGCACGCGCATGGCGTCGCCGCGGTTCCTCGCCGTCGGCGGCCGCGACCTGCTGATCCTCGACACGAAGAACGCGCTGTGGCGGTGGCGCGCGTCGAACGACGCCGGCAAGGGCACCACGAATCGCGTGAATGTCAACGGGGCGAGCCAGTGGGGCGACGACATCCTCGGCATCGGCACGTACCTGCGCGATCGCAGCCGTGGCCTCTACAACCTGTATGTCGTCGACCCGTCGGAGCAACAGATCCGCGCGTATCCACCGTCCGCCGACGGGAATGGCTTCCCGGCGAAGTCGTCGGCGTGGCTCGCGACGGCGCGCTCGATCGACCAGATGACGGCGCTCTACATCGACGGCGACATCTACGTCACCGAGAACGGTGTGCTCGACCGGTTCACGTCCGGCAAGAGCGACGCGTGGGCTCCGAGCACACCGGGCGACGAGCTGCTCCGGCCGACGACCAGCGAGACGCTCGTCGCGGGCTCGGGCGAACGCGGCAAGGGTCACGTGTACACCTTCGACCGCTCGAACGACCGCGTGCTCGCCTACGACAAGGCGAGCGGCGACTACCTCGCCCAGTACCGCTTGAAGGACGATGAGGGCTGGGCCGACCTCCGGGCGATGTACGTCATCGCCGGCGTGGAGGATCAGCCCGATCGATTGATCTGGCTGTCGAAGGACGCGGTCAACCAGGTCGTGCTGCAGGCGGCGCCGGAGACCGATGGCGCCTCGCCGTCACCATCAGCCGGCGCCAGCGCGTCACCGGCCGCCTCGGCCAGCCCCTAGCGGGGCGGCCGCCCGATGATCCCTCTCCACGACGCCAACCCGACCCGGCGCACGCCGGTCGTGACACTCGCGATCATCGTGGTCTGCGCGCTCGTCTACGGCTACCAGGTCCTCCTGATGGCCCAGGGTGGCGAGGCGGCGCTCTCGGCGTTCATCACGCGCTGGGGTGTCGTGCCAAAGGAGCTCGTCGATGCGTTCCGATCCGGCGGGTTCGTCTCGACCGAGACGCTCACGCTCATCACGAGCCAGTTCCTGCACGGCAGCCTCGTCCACATCGGCGGCAACCTGCTCTTCCTGTGGATCTTCGGGAACAACATCGAGGACCGCTTCGGACGGCTGCGCTTCCTCGTCTTCTACCTCGTCGGTGGCATCGTCGCCGGCCTGACGCAGGTCGCCATCGACCCCGAGTCGACGATCCCGACGATCGGTGCGTCGGGCGCCATCGCCGCGACGCTCGGCGCGTACCTCGTGCTGTTCCCGCGGGCCCGGGTCACGACGGCGATCTTCCTCGTCTTCTTCTATCAGCTGATCGAGATCCCGGCAGTCTTCGTCCTCGGCTTCTGGTTCGTCCTGCAACTGTTCGACGGCCTGGGGTCACTCGGGGCGATGGGCGCGCAGGCGACCGGCGGCGTCGCGTTCTTCGCTCACATCGGCGGTTTCGTGTTCGGCGCGGCGATCGCCGTGCTCGTCCGTGCCATGGGCGGTGGGGGTCGCGTCGGGCGCACCGTGGGATAATCCCGCCGATGGACGACGGCTTGATCGAGATGGTCGTTGAGAGCGTCCGGGTCCACATGCTCTCGAGCCGCCACGTCGTGATCCTCAAGGAGACGGGTCGCGAGCGCTACCTCCCCATCTGGATCGGGCCGTGGGAGGCCAGCGCCATCGCGATGCGGCTCCAGGGTCTGACCCCCGAACGTCCGCTGACCCACGACCTGTTCGCGAGCACGCTCGAGGCCGTCGACGCCCGCGTCGCGCGGGTGATCATCTCGGATCTCGCGGAGGAGACCTTCCACGCCCGGCTGTTCGTGGAGCGCGACGGCCACATCGGCGAGATCGACGCGCGCCCTTCTGACGCGCTGGCGCTGGCAGTCCGTGTCGGCGCCCCCATCTTCGCCGTTCCCTCGGTGCTCGACCAGGCGGGTCTGGGCGCCGACGGTGGCCTCGGCGAGGAGGCTGAAGGCGAGGGTTCGACGCTCGAGTCCACGGGCGAGCGGATCGTCGACCCACGGCTCGACGTCTTCCGCGATTTCGTCAACTCCCTCGAGGTCGAGCCCGACAGCGAGGATCGCCAGAGCTAGCCGAGGGGTCTGCCGTCACGCGGCGCCATCCTCGATGACCGGCCGGCCCCGCTCCAGCGCCCGGCCCCGGTCCCTCCACATCGCGATCCGGGTCCGCCAGAAGTCACGCATCGCGCGGAAGATGACGCTCGGCTTCGCTCCGGTCGGCGAGCCGGCGGTCCGCGGGTAATGGGGCACCCCGACCTCGACGACGCTGCGGTCGGCCGCCCGCAGTTTGATGAGGAGCTCGGCCGAGAAGAACGCGCCGTCGGACTCGACCCGGATGGCCTCGAGCGCCTCGCGGCGGAACAGCTTGCAGGCACAGTCGACGTCCCGGACCGTCAGGCCGAAGAAGAGTCGGTTCGCG
>DATHTG010000160.1:0-2869 GCA_035463515.1 Candidatus Limnocylindrales bacterium | reverse complement strand
CGGTCTCGGGCGTCGCCTCGCCACGGATCGCGCGGGCGAACTCCGCCATCTCGTCCACGACCGTGTCGAGCTGGTCGACCGGCTGCTCGGTGCGCGCCGCGTCGGTGCGCGGCTGGACGAAGAACCGCTTGCCGTCTTCCTCGTTCCAGACGATCGCCTCGCTGCCGTACGCGGTCGTGGTCACGATCGGCGCCGTGAAGTAGTTCGTCCCGATCGTGCCGAGGACGCCCCCCTCGTACTCGATCATCACCGTCGTCGCCTCGTCGAGATCGGTCGAGCCCATCCCTGCCACCTTGGTGCTGAACGCCGACACCCGACGCGCGGGCCCGACCCAGTGGTGGAAGGTGTCCACCGTGTGCACGCCGAGCGCCGTCATGCCGCCGAAGGGGCATTCGTCTGGGTCGCGCCGCCACGCCGGAAGGTCGGGCTTGTGACCGCCCGCGGCGGTGTGGAAGCCCTCGAGCTGGAGGAGCGTCCCGAGCTCCCCGCCATCGATCATGGCTTTGATCCGGCGGTTCGCCGGTTGCCGTCGCCGGTTCTGCCCGACCTGCAGCACCACCCCGGCGGCCTCGGCCGCGCCGATCGCTCGCTTCGCCTCCGCGACGCTCAACGTGAGGGGTTTCTCGACGAAGACGTGCTTCCCGGCCGACGCCGCCTGCTCGGTCAGGTCGGCGTGCGTCGAGTGCGGCGTCGCCAGCACGACGGCGTCGATCCCGTCGTCGGCGAGCATCGCGTCGAGGTTGTCGGCCGCTCGACACCCGTGGCGCTCGGCGAACGCCTTGCGCGCGTCGTCGGATCGGGCGAAGCACGACGCGGTCTCGGCGAGGCCGGTCGCCTTCGCCGCGTCGGCCAGGACGCCCCCGAACCAGCCGAGCCCGATGATGCCGAGGCGCACGTTCTCCATCGGTGGATCTCCTTTCGGGGCGGGCGCCCGAGCGACGCCGTCAGGCGCCTTCGCGTTCCGCCGGGTCGGTCATCTCGATCGCGATCGCGGCATGCCCGGTCATCACATGGATCGCCCGGTCGGCGTCGCGATCGCGCACGGCGTCGATCAGCGCCTGGTGCTCGCCGTCGGCGCGCCGACGGATCTCCGGATGCCAGCGCTGCGCCTGCGCGACGTACAGGGCGGACGATTCCTCGAACTTGCGCAGGATCGCCGCCAGCCGCGGGCTGCCGGTGGCGTCATGGAAGAGCACGTGGAACGCGGTGTTCATCTCGACCCAGTTCCCGAGGTCCTTCTCCTTCGCCATCTGCGCGCGTATCCGCTCGGCCGCCTGGAGGTCGCCCTCGGTGATGTGCCCGCACACGAGCCGCATCGCCAGGGGCTCGAGTTCGCGTCTGATGGTGCGGATCTCCTCCATGTCGCTCCAGTTCAGCTCACGGACGACCCCTCCACGATGCCGGTCGAGCGTGATGAGGCCTTCGGTTGCGAGATCGCGAAGCGCTTCTCGGACCGGTGTCGTGCTGACGTTCAGGGTGGTGGCAACGTCGGCTTGGATCAACCGAGCCCCACCGTTCAGGTCGCCCCGCAGGATCGCCCGGCGCAGCGAGTCGCGCACGAATTCGTGCGCTGTGCGGCGCCCTTGGTCCAGCGCCGTCGCCGCCCATGCTCCCTGCGTCAAGCTCGCCATCACGACCTCCCTCCGCCCGCCGCAGACGGTGTGACTTGCGACACGATGTATGATACATCGCGCCGGGACCAGCGAAGCTAGCTGCGGGTCGCGATCGCCTGGTGTGAACCTAAAGCGACACGAGGCACAGGTCGAGAGCACGACCGCACCGGGCCTGCGGGCCATGGCGAGCGAGGAGGACGACATTGACGTACGCGCGGGGATCTTCCGCCGTCGACTGGGAAGACAGGATCGACTTCGGGCGGCTCCGCGCCGACAGGGTCGCGAAGGTCAAGCAAGCACTCGCGGCATCAGACCTGGACGGCCTGTTGCTCTGGAAGGACGAGAACGTCCGCTACCTCACGTCGCTCAGAGCACAGCTGATCGCGGGCAAGATGACGTCCCTGAACGGTGTCTTGATCACGAAGGGCAACGACCCGATCCTGCTGTGCTCGGGTGGTGAGATCGACAAGGCCTCCATGGGGATGTCGTGGCTCGCAGCCGCGCATCCGATCCCGATCATGGAGCAGCGCGAGCTCGTCGACGGATTCGTGAAGGCGATCCTCACGCCGCTGCTCGCGGAGAGCGGCGTCGATGCCGGTCGCATCGGCGTGGATCAGGTGAACTTCTCGCTCGTCGAGTCGATGCAGGAGCATCTCCCCGACATCGCCCTGACCGACGGCGACACGTTGATGCAGCGGATGCGACTCATCAAGTCGCCCGACGAGCTCGCCATCATCGAGGAGGCGTGTGCGATCGGTGACAGCGTGACGCAACGCGCGATCGACGGTACGAAGGCAGGCAGGCGCGAGAACGAGGTCGCAGGCGATGCGATGCAGACCCTGTATTACCTCGGCGGAGAGATGGCCCACGTGATCACGCCGTTCGTGGCCTCCGGGGAGCACATGTCCCCTCCGCATCGGATCTGCACCGACAAGATCATCCGGAACGGCGACCTGTGCTTCATCGACATCGGCGCGATGTGGAACGGCTACTTCGCCGACATCGGGCGTACCACCGTGGTGAACCGGCCGAACGCGATGCAGAAGCGGGTGTACCGCGCCGTGTACGAGGGCTTGATGGCGGGCGTGGCGGTGATGCGCCCGGGGAAGACGAACCAGGACGTCGCTGACGCCATCGTCGCCAAGGTGCAAGAACACGGCTTCGGCGACAACCTGTTCAGCCTGTTCACCGGGCACGGCATCGGGATGGGCGCGAACGAGCCGCCCTACATCGGAGAGACCATGCCGGGATCCACC
>DATHTG010000159.1:0-12062 GCA_035463515.1 Candidatus Limnocylindrales bacterium | reverse complement strand
ACCAGCGCAGGCGGAGCCGCCTCGGGACGGGTCAGGACGAGGAACCGCGTCCGGTTGCCGGGCAGGTCGCCGATCTCGTCGGCGAGTGGCTCGAGACCGAACAGCGCGGCGGCTCGGGGTGACAGCACGGCGGCGGCACCGCGCTCACCGGAGTCGGCGATGGCCTTGCCGGCACCCGCCGTGTTGTACGTCGAAAGGAGCTGCCACGGCCGCGATCGCAGGAACGTCTCGGCCTGGCCCAGCGCCTGGATGTGCGAATAGACGCGAGCGATATCGTCCAGGCGCTGACCGGGCAGGGCCGCCAGACATAACCGCACCGGAACCATGACCTCGCCGCGGATCGCCAGGTCGAACTCGACGAGCAGGTCGTAGTTCTCGCGGACCGTCCCGTTGATGACGTTCTCGATGGGGACGACACCCGCCTCGGCGTCGCCGGCGGTGACCGCCTCGAACACCGATCGGAAGCTCGCGACCGAGGTTCGCGGCACGTCCCCGAAGGCCGCGAGGACCGCGTCCTCGGCGAACGCACCGGGCTCGCCGGCATACGCGATCGGTCGGTCGGTCACGGGCATGGCGCGGAGTGTAGTCGGCAGCCCCCGTCGGGAGCGCGGGGTCAGGCGGCTGACTGCCCCTCGTCCGTTGCCGACAGGAGCGCGAACAGGTCGATCGGTCCGCGATCGAGTGTCGGCTCGGCACGGCCGAAGAGATAGCCCTGGCCGGCGTCGTAGCGCAGCTCGAGGACGGACTCCAGGTGGTCGGCGGTCTCGATGCCCTCGGCGACGATGCGGTGCCCGCGGTTTCGCGCGAGCGTGCCGAGCGCGCGCAGGACCGCTTCGCTCGCACCGTGCGTCGCACTTGCCCGAACGAGCGAGAGGTCGATCTTGAGGATGTCGTACTCGACCTCGCTCAGTAGCCGGAGGCCGGCGTTGCCGGCACCGACGTCGTCGATCGCCACCCGAACGTCGTTCCGGCGAAGCGCCGAGATCGCCTGCTGGAGACGACGGAGATCGTCGACGCTCTCGCGCTCGGTCAACTCCACCACGAGCTGCGACGGCGGGATGCCGTGCCGACGCGCGAGGGCCATGATCTCCTGGACGCTGAACGCGTCCGACTCGAGCGTCCGCGGCGACAGGTTGATCGACAGGTAGCGATCCTCCCCGAGCGCACCTGCCCCGGCCAGGACGGCACGGGCACACACGACGTCGAGCTCCACCGTGCGGCGGGTCGCTTCGGCCGCGACGAACAGACTGGTCGGGCTGGAGAAGCCCGACTCGGGCAACGGCCGGACGAGACCCTCGAAGCCCACGATCGTCCCGCTCTCGAGCGAGTAGATCGGCTGGTACACGGCACGCAGCAGATCCTCGCTCGCGACACGCACGACGGCCGCCTCGAGCTGCGCGAGGCTTCGCGAGTCCTCTGCGATGCCGTGGCGCGCGGGGTCGAACCGCTGCACGTTGGTCCGGCCGTGTCGCTTCCCGGCGTACAGCGCCGCGTCAGCGTGATGGATGATCTGGTGACGGTCGGCGCTCAGGTCGGGGAAGCACGAGATGCCGATGGTGACGGAGAACGCCCCGGTCCGACCTTGATTGCCGCTCAACGCCGAGGCAAGCAGGTGATTGGCGATGACCGCGGCGTCATCAGCGTCGCAATGCGGCAGGAGCAGCGCGAACTCATCGCCACCGGTCCGGTACGCCCCGTCGCCCCGACGCAGGTTGGCGCGCATGATCATGGCGACGGACCGAAGGAGGTCATCGCCGGCTGCGTGCCCCTTCTGATCGTTGATGGTCTTGAGATCGTCGACGTCGATCATCACCAGGGAGAGTGGCTGGTCCTCGTCGCGGGCCTGGGCGATACGCGCGTCGAGCTCCTCCTGGAACGCGCGGTGGTTGCCGAGACCGGTCAGCGCATCAAGCAGGGAGTCGAGGCGTGCCCGGTCGTATGCCTCGCGCAGGTCAGCGAACTCACGGTCGACCGTCCGGAGGCCGGCTCGCACACGACGACGAAGGCTCATCAGGACGATCGCGAAGATCACAGTCCCGCCGATCGCCACGCCGAACGCGACCGGCACGGGGGTCGCCGGGAGCGTCCCGGTCGGCAGCGCGACGTTGGCCGCCTGCAGCGCCAGTGATGCGAGAACGATCACGAATCCCAGCGCGAACCCGCGGTCCGTGGCACGCGTCACCGACCGGATCGCGGCCCGATCGAGGTGGCTCTCGTTTCGCTCGTAGGGTGGCAAGTAGGACCTCCGGGCGCCGTGGTCCACGGCGGAACCCACCTGTACCAGACACGCCTGCCCAAGACCCCCACACGATGGTCATGGGACCCTGCCGACCCGGTCGTGACGGCGTGCCGCCGGCGTTGCTCTCGGGCAATGACCCGAGGGGGTACGCCTTCGCCATTTGAACGGACGAGCGCGACCCGTAGCGTCCGGGGTGAGCGGCCGAAGTCCACTCCGCTCGAACGGTTTGATCAGGGCAAACCCGTCGCGAGGCGGGGACGCAAAGCCAGGGATCTCCAAGAGACCGCCCGGTTGCCGGCCCAAGAGTGCCTGTCCTTCATCCCAGAAAGGGAATGTGTCGTGAAGGCCAAGCTCGCGCGTTTCACTTGGGCCCTGACGATGCTCGCGGCGATGGCACTGTCCATCGGCGCCGGCATGCGGTGGGACTGACGTGAAAGAGTTCGTCAGGGGACGATCCGTCCGCCTGACCCTCGCACTGTTGACCATCGCAGGTTCCGCATGGGTGATCGAGGCCGGCCAACGCTGGCGCTAGCCTGACGCTGGACGACATGAAGGGCCGCCGGCAGTGCCGGCGGCCTTCTCGCTCCCCGTTCGCCCGTCCCCGGTCACGACACACGCGCGCGGGCGCCCATGCGAGCCGCGCGCTCGGACGGATGCGCACCCGGTGGTCCGGGGTCGGGGGGTACCTCCTGTCCGGTGCGGTGACACCTGGTCCCGACTACAAACGGCATATCCAACGCGCGCGTTCAGGGGGGTGCCCACGTTTGTCGACCCGGTTCCGGGGGAAAGGGGACCGAGGCAAGGATGACCCAGGTCAGGATGACCGTCACCGTGTCCCGTCCATGACCGTGGCCGCCCTCGGCGTGCGCGACTCGGTCGGTCGCGCGGCGGAACGGGTGCGCGCGCTGCCCCCATCGACCCGGATCTGGATCTTCACAGCGGCCCTCGCGACGGTCGCCCTCCTGATCCATGTGGTGGATCTGGCCTACCGGCCGACGCCCCCGACGGCCGTTCGCATCCCGTGGCCGATCATCGCGATCGGCTTCGCGGCAGCCGAGCTGAAGGTCGTGCAGGTCCATTTCCGCCGTGAGACGCACTCGTTCTCGTTGAGCGAGTTCCCCGCAGTCATCGGCTTCTTCTTCCTGGCACCGACCGACTACCTCCTGGCGGTGCTCGTCGGCTCGAGTGCGGCGTTCCTGATCGGCGGCCGTCAGCGCATCGAGAAGCTCGTCTTCAATCTCGCCAACTTCGCGCTGGTGGCGGTCGTCGAGCTCACGGTCCTGTACATGTTCGCCTCGATGACCGGCGAGCCCCAGCTGCGCGACTGGCTGGCCGCGTTCGCCGCGACGCTGGCAGCGGCGGTCCTGAGCGCATTGACGATCGCCACCGTCATCACGATCTCCGGCGGTGCGCCCCAGTTCGAGAAGCTGCCCGAGATGGTGCAGTTCGGCAGCATGGTCGCGTTCGCGAACACGAGCCTCGCGCTGCTCGCGGTATCGATCCTGTGGACGAACCCGATGCTGCTGTGGCTGCTGATCCTGCCGCTCGCGATCGTGTTCCTCGCCTACCAGGCATACGTCTCGGAGCGAGAGAAGCACGAGCGGCTCGAGCTGCTCTACCAGTCGTCGCGGATCCTGCAGCACTCCCCGGAGCTCGATTCCGCGCTCGTCGCCCTGCTCGGCCATGCCCGGGCGATGTTCCGGGCTGAGGTGGCCGAGATCATCCTCTACCCCCGCGACAGCGCCATGGACGCGCTTCGGACGACCTCACGCCACGAGGGCACCGCGGAGGTGATGCTGCCGGTCGCGGATCCCCGCCACGATCGCGTCCATCAGCGGGTCCGCGCCGCTACCGGACCGTTCTTCATCCCTCCGAGCCTCGGGGCGACTGATGACCGCAGCGACATGATCGGCCCGCTGCGCGGTGAGTCGGACCTCATCGGCTCCCTCCGGATCTCGAATCGCCTGACAGCCGGCACGACCTTTGCCGACGATGACCTGCGGCTGCTCGAGACGCTGGCCAACCAGGCGGCGGTCGCGCTGGAGAACGGCCACCTCGAGCAATCGCTGGCCGAGCTCTCCCGCCTCAAGGAGGAGCTCCGGTTCCAGGCGTTTCACGACCCGCTGACCGGACTGGCGAATCGAACACTGTTCCTCGACCGCATCCAGGAGCGGCTCGTGGCGACGGGCTCCGACGCGATGCCGGTGCTGCTCTTCCTTGACCTCGACGACTTCAAGATCGTCAACGACACGATGGGCCACGCCGCGGGCGACCGCTTGCTGATCGGTGTCGCGGAGCGGCTTCGCGAGGTCCTCCGGCCGGCGGACGTCGCCGCGCGCCTGGGCGGCGACGAATTCGCGGTCCTGCTCGACGACGGACCGGAGCTGAGCCACGCTGCCACGGTCGCGGACCGGATCATCGACGGGCTCCGCTCGCCCTTCCCGATCGATGGGCAGGAGATCATCGTCGGTGCGAGCATCGGGGTCGCGGCGGCACGCGCCGGACAGATGGGCGCCGCAGAGCTGCTGCGGAACGCCGACGTCGCGATGTACACGGCGAAGGGCGCCGGCAAGAACCGTGTGTCGGTCTTCGAGCCGACGATGCACGCCGCGATCGTCGAACGCCATGCGCTGAGCGCGGAATTGTCGCGGAGCCTCGGCCGCGGCGAGCTCGTGGTCTACTTCCAGCCGATCGTCGCGCTCAGCTCCAGCCGCATCACCGGCTTCGAGGCGCTCGTCCGGTGGCGCCATCCGACACGCGGCCTCGTCAATCCTGCGGAATTCATCCCGCTCGCCGAGGAGACCGGCGTCATCCGCGCTCTCGGGCGGTACGTGCTCGAGGAGGCGTGCACCCAGGCGGCGAGGTGGCATGAGGTCGATCCCGAAGGGTCGCTGCTGACAGTGGCCGTCAACCTGTCTGCGCAGCAGCTCCAGGAGCCCGGTTTCATCGACGACGTCCGGGCGATCCTGGCGTCATCCGCGATCGAGCCGAACCAGCTGCTGCTGGAGATGACCGAGACGGTCATGTTCCACGACACGACGACGACCCTGACCCGGCTCGAGGCGATCCGCGAGCTCGGCGTCCGCATCGCGATCGATGATTTCGGGACCGGCTACTCGTCGCTGGGATACCTGCGTCGCTTCCGGGTCGACGTGCTCAAGATCGCGCGAGAGTTCGTCGGCCCGGCGGATCGCTCCGAGGATTGGGCATTCGCGGCCGCGATCATCGCGCTCGGTCGGACGCTCGGGCTCACGATCGTGGCGGAGGGCATCGAGACGCCTGGCCAGCTCGAGCGGCTGCAGAACCTCGGCTGCGCGTACGGTCAGGGCTACCTCTTCGCACGACCGGTCGACGCCGAAGCAACGCTCCGATTCCTCCGCGACGGCGGATCACGTCATCGCATCGGCACGGACGGCCGTGCGAAGACGTCGCTGGGGCAGGCCGTGGATGAGTCGACGTACGGGTTCGGCCAGGTGCCGGCATGACGGCGAACGCGTAGCCAGCAGGTCCGATGTTCATCCTGTACGGCGTCCTGATCGGGCTCGTCCTTGGCTTCCTGGTCGGCGGCCGACCCGCCGGCCTCGCGTCCCTCCAGATCCGCTATGGCTGGCTGATGATCGCCGGCCTGCTCGTCCAGATCGTCCTGTTCTCGCCGTTCGCGGCGGAGCGCGTGGGGGATGTCGGCCCGCCGGTCTACGTCGGCTCGACGCTGGTGGTCGCTGGAGCGATCCTCGCGAACCTGCGCATCCCGGGGATGGCTCTCGTCGGCCTGGGGGCGATCTCGAATCTCGCTGCGATCGTCGCCAACGGCGGCTACATGCCGGCTGATCCCCGCGCGATGGCGGCGCTCGGCATGGCGGAGCCCACGACCTATTCGAACAGCTCGGTCGTTCCCGATCCGGCGCTGTGGCCGCTGACCGACATCTTCGCCATGCCGGCCTGGCTGCCGTGGTCGAACGTGTTCAGTGTCGGGGACGTGATCATCGTCGTGGGCGTCGCGCTCGTGATCGTCTCGGCGTTGCGGCGCCCCGTGGAGCCGGAGACCGCCGCCGCGAGTTGACCTTCCCCGCGGCCCGCTACTGGTTGAACCAGTCGACGGTGTCGATCTCGCCCTGCTTCTCGTCGATCTCGGCCCGACGCTCTCGCGCGACCCCGGCGGTCACCGCTGACTTCGGCCGCGCTCGCTTGCCGGTCGCGGCGGCCGCCTCCGGCGCACCCTCCCAGTGTTCCTCGGCAAGGAGCTTGTTGAGTGCCACGAGGTAGGCCTCGATCGAGGCGGCGCTGATGTTCGGGCCGCGGGCCTCGCCGGCGTACTCGCCCTCCCCGCGCTCCCCGGACGCCAGCGGCGGCGCGATCCGGACGCTGACGACGCCGATCGTGTCGGTCCCCTCCCCCAGTGCGTGGATGTCATAGGCGAGCAGCCGGGGGTGGCCGTCGAGGACCTCGGAGATCGCGTCGTCGACCGCGCGGTACAGCGCGTCGATCGCACCCACACCGTCGGCCGACGCCTGCCAGTGGTGCTCCCCGGCGTCGATGATCACCGCGCCTCGGCTCCGGGCGTTCGAGCCGGACGAGACCGTCCAGCGCGCGAGACGGAGTGGAGCGGCGGCTTGATCGTGGCCGGACATGGTTACCTCCGTGGGGTCGCTGGGTCGGTGTCGGGAACGGCTCGGGCGGCCGGCCGTGCCTCGGTCGCGTCGGGGTCGGGCGAGGACGTCGTGAAGTGGCGCTCGTCGCGGCGCCGCAGCTCGGCACCCGACTTCCAGATCGCGTACTCGAGCGAGTCCGCGAGTGCCGCAGCTGACGCCGCGATGATGTTCGTGTCGCTGCCCATCGTCGACCACGTCCGGGCACCGTCCTGCGAATCGATGATCACCCGGGTGCGTGCGGCAGTGGCGGATCCGCCGTCGAGGATGCGGACCTTGTAATCGACGAGGTGGACATCGTCGATCGCCGGGTAGAAGGCCCGCAGCGCCTTGCGGAGCGCGGCGTCGAGGGCGTTGACCGGGCCGTTGCCGTCGGCCGCGGTATGCAGCGTCTCCCCGGCCACCTCGACCTTCACGGTGGCCTCGGCAAGGAGCTCTCGGCCTCCGCGCTGCTCGACGAGGCAGGTGTAGTCGACGACGCGGAACGGGGCGGCGTAATCGGCGGCGTGCCGGCGGATCAGGAGCTCGAACGACGCCTCGGCGCCCTCGAACGCGAGCCCTTCCGACTCGAGCTGCTTGATCAAGAGCGAAAGCTCGCGCGGGTCCACGACGCCTTCCAGCTCGAGACCGAGCTGGCGCGCCCGGATCGACGTGTTCGCCCGGCCGCCGAGCTCCGATACCACGAGCCGGCCGGTGTTCCCGATCGCGCTCGGCTCGACGTGCTGGTACGACCGCTCGACCTTCGCGACGGCCGCCCCGTGCACGCCGCCCTTGTGGGCGAACGCCGAGCGGCCGACGTACGGCTGGTAGTCGTTCGGCGTCACGTTGGCGATCTCCGCCACGCTTCGAGACAGATCGGTCAGGCCCTCGAGCTGTCCGCCGCCCGCCGGCACGAGCTCGTGTTCGGTCTTGAGCGCGAGGTTGGCGAGGATCGACACCATGTTCGCGTTGCCGGCACGCTCGCCATAGCCGTTGATGGTGCCCTGGACGTGGCGGATCCCAGCGGCCACGGCGGCCATCGAATTGGCGACTGCCAGCTCGGCGTCGTTGTGGGTATGGATCCCCCACGTGACCGCGGGCGCGTCTCGATCCGCCTCCAGCGACGACCGGACCTCGCCCACGATCCGCATCAGCTCGTCGGTGAGCGTGCCGCCGTTCGTGTCGCACAGGACGAGCGACCTGGCGCCTGCCTGTCGAGCGGCTCGCAGCGTGGCGAGGGCGTAGTCGGGATCCGCGCGATAGCCATCGAAGAAGTGCTCGGCGTCGTAGACGGCCTCGCGCCCGCGATCGACGACGAAGCCGACCGAGTCCGCGATCATGTCCAGGTTCTCCTGGGGCGTCGCGCCGAGGACCTCGGTCACGTGGAGCAGCCACGACTTCCCGAAGATCGTCACGACCGGCGTCTCCGCCGCGACGAGCTCGCGAAGATTCGGGTCGTCGGTCGGGCGGTTCGATCGATGGCGGGTCGAGCCGAATGCGGCGAGCTTCGCCGTCTCCCAGCGCATCGTCCGAGCGGCGGCGAAGAACTCGATGTCCTTCGGGTTCGACCCCGGCCAGCCGCCCTCGATGTACGGCATCCCGTACTCGTCGAGCATCCGGGCGATCCGCAGATTGTCGGCGAGCGACAGCGTGATGTTCACGCCCTGCGTCCCGTCGCGGAGCGTCGTGTCGTAGAGGACGACCGGCCGGTCCGCCATCGTCATGCGGGCACCGCCGCTTCGAGCGATTCGATGACAGCGGTCGTGAAGCCCGTCGTGCCCACGACGACCAGCCCGTCGTCGGGGTCCTCGGGATCGGCCAGGTCCGAAGTGCGCCAGCCGCGGTCGATCGCGTCGGTCACCGCCGTCTCGACAGCCGCGGCGGCCTCATCGAGCCCGAGCGAGAGCCGGAGCAGCATCGCTCCGGACAGGATCGTCCCGATCGGGTTGGCCTTGTCCTGCCCCGAGATGTCCGGCGCCGATCCATGGATCGGCTCGTACAGGCCGAACGTCCCGTGACCCGTCAACCGGTCGCCCAGTGATGCCGAGGGCAGCATGCCGAGACTGCCGGCAAGGACGGCCGCCTCGTCGGACAGGATGTCGCCAAAGAGATTCTCCGTGACGATGACGTCGAAGTCGGCCGGTCGGCGGACGAGCAGCATCGCGCACGAATCGACCAGCTGGTGGCTGACCTCGACCGTCGGGAAGCGGCGCCGCTCCTCATCGACCACCTTGCGCCACAGCCGCGACGTCGCGAGGACGTTCGCCTTGTCGACGCTGGTCAGCTTCCCGCGCCGCTTGGCCGCGATGGCCCCGGCGAGAAGCACGACCCGACGGATCTCCTTCTCGGTGTACGCCATCGTGTCGACGGCGGCGCGGCCCGCCTTCGACGCTCGTTCCTCCGACGGTCGACCGAAGTAGATCCCGCCGGTCAGCTCGCGGACGATGAGGAGGTCGACGCCCTCGAGCAGCTCGGCCCGCAGCGGGGACGACGGCACGAGCGCCGGGTGCACCGTGACGGGGCGCAGGTTGGCGAACAGCCCGAGCCCACCGCGGAGCGCGAACAGCGCCTGCTCCGGGCGGACCGCGGCGGACGGGTCCGACCACTTCGGTCCACCGACGGCACCGAGGAGGATCGCGTCCGCAGCCCGGCACACGTCGACGTCGTCGGGACGGATCGCGACGCCGTATGCGTCGATGGCGGCGCCGCCCGCGACGACCTCCGTCCAATCGATGACGAAGCCGAACCGGTCGCCGGCCGCATCGAGGACGCGTCGCGCCGCCTGCGTGACTTCGGGCCCGACGCCATCCCCCGGGATGGCGACCACCCGGAAGCGCTGAAGGCCATCCTCCACTACGGCAGGCCTCGCTCTGTGCGCTGGTTCGCGAAGGCGACGGCGACCCCGTTGATCTCCGCGCCGTGGAGCTTGTTGACCGCCACGAGATACGCGTCGAGCGACGCCTCGATGATGTTGGTGCTTAACCCGTGGCCCGACACGATGAGCGCGCCCGGCCCCTCGTCGGACGAGCGACGGCAGCGCACCAATACCTGGCCCTGCGCGTCCTCGCCGGCCGACACGGCCTTGATCTCGTACTCCGTGAGGGTCGGGTGCCAGCCGAGGACCGGCTGGAGGGCATCGTCGACGCCTTGGAAGAGCGCGTTCACCGGGCCGTTCCCGGTCGCCTCGGCACTCCGTTCGACGCCGTTGACGGCCAGCGTGACCGTGCCGGTCGCATTGCCGCCATGCGACGAGGTCACGCTCCACCCGACGAGCGCGACACTCGCCGGCACCTCTGCCGCACGCTGCTCGACGAGCGCGAGCAGGTCGGCGTCGGTGACCTCCTTCTTGGAGTCCGCCAGCTCGATCGCCTGGCGGTAGATCACCTCGAGCGTCTCGCCCTCGAGGTCATGGCCGAGCTCGCGAAGCTTGCCCTGGAGGCCCTTCCGGCCCGACAGCTTGCCGATCGTCAGCTGGCTGCCGGACAGACCGACCGACTGCGGCGTCATGATCTCGTATGTCAATGGGTGCTTGATCACGCCGTCCTGGTGGATGCCCGACTCGTGGGCGAAGGCGTTGCCGCCGACGATGGCCTTGTTCGGCTGGATGGCGAAGCCGGTGAGGTAGCTGACGAGCCTGGACGCGGCCGTGATGTGCTCGGTCTGGACACCGGAGCCGACAGCCTCGAACTGGGTCGGCCGCGTCCGAAGGGCCATGACGACCTCCTCGAGCGACGCGTTTCCGGCCCGCTCGCCAAGGCCGTTGATCGTGACCTCCACCTGGCGGGCGCCGGCCTGCACGGCGGCGAGGGTATTCGCCGTGGCGAGCCCCAGGTCGTTGTGGCAATGGATGCTGACCGTGGCCTGCTCCCCGACGAGGTCGACCACCCGGCGGGTCAGGTCAGCGAACTCGCTCGGGATCGCGTAGCCGACGGTGTCCGGGACGTTGACCGTCGAGGCGCCGGCCTCGACGACGGCCTCGTAGACCTTGAGCAGGAACTCGGTGTCCGTGCGCGAAGCGTCCTCGGCGCTGAACTCGATCTCGGCGTCGCGGCCGAGCTGCTCCCGCCCGTACCGGACCCAGCGGACCGCCTCGGCGAGGGCCGTTTCGCGATCGACCCGGAGCTTGTGCTTGAGATGGATATCGCTCGTTGCGATGAACACGTGGAGGTGTGGCTTGTGGGCGACCTTGATCGCCTCGATCGCCCGTTGCGGGTCGCCGTCGCGGCAACGGGCCAACGCCGCGACCGCGATGTCCTGGGGCGTCTCCATCGCGATCCGCCGGACCGCCTCGAAGTCGCCAGGCGAGGCGGCCGGGAACCCTGCCTCGATGACATCGACCTTGAGCCGGGCGAGCTGGCGGGCCACCTCGAGCTTCTCGGCCGCGGTCAGCCCGGCGCCGGGCGCCTGCTCCCCGTCCCGCAGCGTGGTGTCGAAGATGCGCACACTGCCGGCGGGTACGAACGGCCCGGCCGGCCGGGGTACGGCCGCGCTCATGCCTTGCTCCCCGCAGCGGCGGGGGTCCGCGTGGCCGCGGCCTGCGCCTGTCCGGCCTCGACGGTGACCGGGTCGAGGAACGGCATCTTCGAGCGAAGCTCGGCACCGACCCGCTCGATCTGGTGATCCCGATCCTGCTGGCGAAGCCGCTTGAACTGCTCGCCGCCGGAGTCGTACTCGTTGACCCAACGTTCCGCGAACGAGCCCGACTGGATATCGGCCAGGACGTCCTTCATCGCGGCCTTGGCGCCCTCGGTCACCCGCGGACCGGAGACGTCGTCCCCGAACTCGGCGGTGTCGGACACCGAGAAGCGCATGAAGTTCAGGCCGCCGCGGTACATCAGATCGACGATGAGCTTGAGCTCATGCATGGTCTCGAAGTACGCAAGCTCCGGCTGGTAGCCGGCTTCGACGAGCGTCTCGAACGCGGCCTTGACCAGCGCCGAGACGCCGCCGCAGAGCAGGGCTTGCTCGCCGAACAGGTCGGTCTCGGTCTCCTCGGCGAACGTCGTCTCGAGCACGCCGGCGCGAGTGCAGCCCAGGCCGCGAGCGTAGGCCAGGACGCGTGCCCGGGCCGTGCCGCTGTGGTCACGGTGGAGGGCGAACAGCGCGGGCACGCCGCCGCCGCTCTGGTAGACAGAGCGCAGCAGGTGCCCGGGACCCTTCGGCGCGACCATCCCGACGTCGACGCCGCCCGGCGGATC
>DATHTG010000158.1:0-2488 GCA_035463515.1 Candidatus Limnocylindrales bacterium | reverse complement strand
GCGGCCTCGAGGCGTTCTTCCACCGCAATCGAGCGCGGGTCGTCCGCCGATTGATCAGCAAGTTCGCCACGCCGGATGCGCCGATCCTCGACGCCGGCTGCGGGACCGGGCTGAACCTCCGTCACCTGCCGAAGGGGTCGGTCGGTGTCGACATCAACCCGCGGAACGTGGCGCTCCTGAAGAAGCGCCTGCCGGATCACATCGTCGTCGAGGGTGACGTCGAGAAGCTGCCCTTCGCGGATGGCAGCTTCGGGACCGTCCTGTGCACCGAGGTGATCGAGCACATCCCGGACCCTGCCCTGGCGCTGGCAGAGTTCCGACGCGTCCTGCAGCCCGGTGGCGTGCTGATCGGCTCGGTCCCGGCGCGGTCGTTGATCTGGAAGCTCCGGTTCCTGTCGAGCACGTGCCCCCACACCGAACCGTTCCACAACGAGTACCTCCCCCACGAGGTCCGCGCGATGCTCGATCGGTGGGATATCCGCCGACTGCGCTATTCGCTGCTGCACTTCAACGTGCTCTTCGTCGCCCGAAAGAGGGACTGATCGAGCGGGACTGATGGTCCCGACGCTAGCCATTTCGTACCGGTCGGAGGGACCAGGACCCGGTGCTACGCTGCACCGGCCGTGCGTATCCCCTTGGTCCTATACGCGCTCGCCCTGGTCGTCCGGATCGTCCTCATCTGGCACTTCCCCGACCCGGCCTACCCTGATTCCTTCTATTACGTCGATGTCGCACGGAACCTCGCCGAAGGCCGCGGCTTCACGATCGACCTGATCTGGATCTTCCCTGAAGTCGGCGGAACGATCCCTGCCGACCCGACGCTCCCGATCCCGTCGAACGCCCACTGGATGCCGCTGGCGTCGCTCGTCCAGGTCCCGTTCATCGCCCTCCTCGGCGCGACGCCCTGGGCATCGGCTCTGCCCTTCGCACTCATCGGGTCGATCGCGGCTCCGCTCACGTGGGCGATGGCCCGTGACGCCGGCGCCCGCGATGTCATCTCGATCGGGGCGGGGCTGTTGGTCGCGATCCCCGTGCTGACGACGGCGTTCATGGTCCAGCCCGACAACTTCTCGCTGTACCAGCCGCTCGTCCTCGGCGCGCTGTGGATGGGCGCTCGCGGCCTCAAGGGGTCGCCGGCGTCCTTCGCGATCGCCGGTCTCCTCGCCGGGTTGGCAACGCTCTCCCGCAACGACGGCTTGCTGGTCCTCGGCGCACTCGGTCTGGCATTCCTGTGGGACCGCTGGCGGCGGCGGACGATCCCGTGGTCGGCCGCGTTCGCGTGCGTCGCGGTGTTCGTCCTGGTCATGGCCCCCTGGTGGCTCCGCCAGCTCGCGATCTTCGGCTCGATCTCACCGTCGAGCACGTCCGGAAAGGTCTTCTTCATCCGTGACATCGGCGAGTGGAACAGCATCTCGACGCCAGCGACACTCGACCACCTGCTCGGGATGGGCGCCGCACAGCTTGCGATGACCCGGCTCGGCGGTCTCGTGGCTGCGGTGATGATCTACGTCACCCTCGTGGCGGGGTTCATCCTTGCGCCGTTCATGGTGGTCGGCGCTTGGCGACGTCGGCGCTCGGTCGACTTCGGACCGTTCTTCGTGTACGCCGGGCTGCTTTTCGCGTTCTCCGCCCTGGTGAGCGCCATCCACGTCCCGGGCGGCACGTTCATCCACTCCGCGATCGCCCTTGCGCCGCATTCCTACGTGCTGGCGCTCGAGGGGATCGCGGCCGCCGTCGCGTGGATCGCGGCCCGACGCCGGGCGTGGGATGCGACGGCAGCCACGAGGGTGTTCGTCAGCGGGGCGGTCGCGTTCTCCGTCGTCGCAGCAGCCGCGGGCGCGCTGTTCGTCCACGCCGAATGGGCGGGGAGCCGCATGAAGTTCCAACGCGTCGGCGAGGCGCTCGACGACGCCGGTGCGCCGCTCACGGCCCGCGTCATGTCGATCGACGCTGCCGGCACCAAGTACTGGACCGGCCGGGGTGGCGTCGTCCTCGTCAATGATCCGGTGGCGACGGTCGAGTCCGTCGCGCGGGCGTACGACATCGACTGGCTGGTCCTCGACCGTGCTGACAGCGTCAGGTCGATGGCTCCGGTCCTCGACGGCGGGCCGCGGCCGGACTGGCTTGGTGCGCCGGTCCTCGCTGAAGGCCAGCCCACGCAGCTCGCGCTCCTTCCTGTGGTGACGTCGCCGTGACGAGGCGGGAGGCCATCGCGTCGGCGTTGCTGGTGTTCGCGGTGGCGCTCGCAGTGCGTGCGTTCTTCGCCGCCCAGATCGTCTTCCCGAAGCCGGAGGACACGGCGTACTACGTGGGCGTCGCCCGGAACCTGCTCGAAGGTCGGGGCCTCGTGTCCGATGCGTTGTGGAGCTACGCGACGCCACCGCTGGTCTTCCCGCGGCCGGCCTTCGAGGTGTGGCTACCGCTACCGACGCTGCTCGCGGCCATCCCGATGGCACTCCTCGGTTCCACGTTCGCCGCAGCCCAGGTC
>DATHTG010000157.1:0-12117 GCA_035463515.1 Candidatus Limnocylindrales bacterium | reverse complement strand
CGGATGATGCTGCCGGCCGCCGACCCGACCAACGACGACCCGAACACCCGGGTGCAGCGTCAGATGATGCTGTTCCTGCCGATCATCTCGGTCGTCTACGGCGGCTTCCTGCCCGCCGGCCTGTTCATCTACTGGATCGTTGCCACGATCTTCTCGATCGTGCAGCAGTACCTGATCGTGGGGTGGGGCTCCATGTTCCCGCTGTTCGGCTGGACGCCGGCGTTCGCCACGGACCACACCCCGCGATTCCCCGTGGATATGCCACCACCACCTGAGCCCAGCAAGCGAGCGGCCATCCTGACCGACGCGGACAAGAAGACGACGGCCGACAAGACGATCCGCCGGCGAGAGCGCGGACGCCAGGGCAGACGAGGGAGACGACGCTGACGATGAGCGAATACAAGGAGTTCACGGGCAAGACGGTCGAGGAGGCCCTCAAGTCCGCCCGCGACGAGTTCGGCGCGGAGCTCAACGACCTCGATTTCGAGATCCTCACCCCGGGCAGCCGCGGCGTCCTGGGCATGGGCGCAGAGCCCGCCCGGATCGTGGCGGCGCCCCGCAGCGCCCTCGGCGGAGCAGCCCCGAAGCGCGACGCCGCCGCGTCCCAGCCATTGCCGCCCCCGCCCAGCCGCGACTTCGGAGACCGCGACCGCGGGCCGCGGCGTGATGACCGACCGTCCTTCGGCGACCGCGAGCGTGGCCCCCGCCGCGACGACCGGGCGGGCGGGCGTGGACCGCGCCGCGACGAGCGGCCGGCCTTCGGTGACCGGCCGTCCTTCGGCGACCGCGAGCGCGGTCCTCGCCGCGAGGATCGACCGCGCGAGGATCGCGGTCCGCGGCGCGACGACCGTGCCCCGCGCGGCGGGCGCCGTGGCGCGAGCGATGTGTCCGCGTCCGAAGCGGCCGAGGTGGCCGCGGCCCGCGGATCGCTCGCCTCGGAACGCGCCGACCTGGAGGCAGCCGAGGCATCGCCGGAGGCGCTCGACGCCGGCAAGCGGATCCTCGAGACGCTGATGGGTCACCTCGGCTTCGACGCGACGGTCGAGGTCGCCGCCGGCGAGACGAGCCGTCTGAACGTGGTCGCCCACGGTGATGACCGTGACTCGCTCGGCGCGCTCATCGGTCGCAAGGGCGAGCGTCTCTCGGCGCTGCAGCATCTCGTGAACCTGATGCTGTCCAAGGAGATGGGCTCGTGGACCCGCGTCCTCGTCGACGTCGAGGACTACCGGGGTCGTCGCGAGCGCCAGCTCCGCGAGCTCGCGACCCGGGCTGCCGACCGCGTGCTGGAGACCGGCAAGATGCTGCAGCTGGAGCCGATGCCCGCTCTCGAGCGGCGCTGGATCCACCTCACGCTGCGCGATCACACTGGGGTCGCGACGCAATCGATCGGCGAGGAGCCAAACCGCCGGGTGGTGCTCGTCCCGCGGGGCGGCTAAGCTCGAACTTCGTCGCCGGCCACGCTGCCGGTCAGACAGGAACTCCGGGGGAGCGTCACCGATGGCCCTGGTCAGGCGTCTGCAGTGCGCCCAGCGACCCACGGAGCGGTTGCATCCGACTGATAGGATGGCGCCTCCATGACCACGACCACCCCCGATACCGTCCTGATACCGGCGCCTGACACGGCGCGACCGTCGATGCGCCTGCGCTTCGGCGTCGCGTTCCTCGTCGGGCTGCTGATCTCGATGGCGCTCGGGATCGGCGCGCTCTACGCGTACGATCGCCAGTACGAGGGGCGGGTCCTGCCGGGCGTCTCGATCGGCGGCGTCGACCTGTCCGGGTTCGACCCGGCGGCCGCCAGCGCCGCGATCCACCAGGCGTACGACCATCTCGGCGAGGGGTCGATCACCTTCCGGGCCGAGGGGAAGCGAACGACGATCTCCTACGATGAGATCGGGCGCGGGCCGGACGTCGAATCGATGGTCGCCGAGGCCCTCGGTGTCGGTCGCGACGGAAACCCCGCCGAGCGTGTGATCGCCGATGCGCAGACCGCCCTCCGAGGCGTCGTGCTCAGTCCCAAGGTCACCTACGACGCGGACGCCCTCGCCGAAAAGCTGATGGCGTTCTCGGACTCGATCGCGCGCGAGCCGGCGGACGCGTGGGTCTCGCTCGTGGGGCGGTCGTTCGCAGTCGTGCCGGCCATCACGGGGCGCATCGCGGATCCCGCGACGCCGCTGCAGTCGGCGCTCGCAGATCTCGGGGAGCTATCGGCGCCCGCCCACCTCACGTACGACCTGCCCGTCGAGATGATCGAGCCGACGATCACGACCGCCGAAGCGACGAAGGCCAAGAAGGATGCCGACCGCATCGCCGCCCCGATCGAGCTGGCCGTCAAGGGCAAGAAGGAGACGATCGGCGGGTCCCGGCTGCGCACCTGGCTGACGTTCGGTCCGACTGCTGACGGCGCGTACGGTGTCGATGTCGATACGGCCGCGCTCGAAAGCGTCCTCAAGAGCATCGCCAAGCGGGTCGACCGCGCTCCCGTCAACGCGTCGTACTCGACGAGTGGCGCCCGGATCACCGGCGTGACGCCGAGCAAGACCGGCTACAAGCTCGACCTCGCCGCGACGCACAAGCAGGTCGAGGATCTGTTGGCGGCGCGGGCCGCCGGCGCGGCGACCACGACCCTCGCCCCGACGCTCAAGACGCTCAACCCGGCGTTGACCACGGCCGAGGCGAAGGCGGCGCGCCCGAAGATCCGCAAGATCTCGCAGTGGACGACGTACTTCCCGATCAGCGAGAAGAACGGCTTCGGCGCGAACATCTGGATCCCGGCACGTCTCATCAACGGTTACGTCGTGGCCCCCGGCGCGACGTTCGACTTCTGGAAGGCCGTCGGACCGGTCACGCGTGCCAAGGGCTACCGCTCCGGCGGCGCGATCATCAACGGCCGGACCGAGCCGCAGGGCGCCCTGGCCGGCGGTATCTGCTCATGCTCCACGACGCTGTTCAACGCGGCGGCGCGGGCCGGATACAAGATGCTCGCGCGGCGGAATCACTACTACTACATCGATCGCTACCCGGTCGGCCTCGACGCGACGGTCTTCATCAGCGCGTCCGGGTCCAAGCAGACCATGTCCTTCGTCAACGACACCGACTACCCGCTGCTGATCCGCGGCATGGGCTGGCGCAACGGTGGCTCGGGCTACGTCAAGTTCGAGGTGTACAGCGTCCCGAACGGCCGCAAGGTATCCTTCGCGACCGGACCAAAGCGCAACTACCGCAACGGCTTCGATACCGTCCAGTACACGTCGAGCCTGCCGAGGGGCTCGGCGAAGCGGATCGAATATCCGGTCGACGGGTTCCAGGTGTCCGTGACGCGGACGGTCAGGGATCGCTCCGGCAAGGTCCTTCACCGCGACACGTGGTTCTCGAACTACGCGCGGATCACCGGGATCACGCTCGTCGGGCGCTGATCCTCTCGCGGAGCCGCGTGACGGCGCCGCCCAGCGGACTGGGCCGCGCCTCCGGAGGTCCGACGACCGCCCGCCCACGCAATCCCTGCGCGATCGCCTCCGCCTCGGCGCTGCTGAGGCCGAACCGGCGCAGCGAATAGCGCGCCATCTGGACCGCGAGCTCACGCTCGCCGTGGACGGCCTGGACCTTCCCGCTGAGCGCGCGAAGGCGGGCGGCCTCGCTGTCGCTGTGGGTCCGGACGACGATGTCGAGATTCGGGTTGAGCGCCTGGACGCGCTCCACGATCAGGCGGGTCTCGTTCGGATCGGAGGTCGCCACGACGACCAGCCGGGCGTCGGCGATCCCGGCCATCGCGAGTACCTCGGGATTGGCCGCGTCGCCGTAGATCGCGGTCACCCCTTGCGATCGCAGTCGGTCGACCTCGTCGCGCTGCTGCGTCACCACCACATAGCGGAAGCCGCGCCGCGCCAGCGCCGGACCGATCAGCCGGCCTACCCGGCCGTAGCCACAGATGATCGCGTGCTGGCGGAGCGTCTCACGCTCGTCGGGTCGAAGTCGCCCCAGATCGCCGGCATGCCGCGCCATCAACGCTTCGACGAGGCGGCTTTGCCGCAGGCCCGCCTCCAGCGGCGGGATGAGCGCGAAGAGAACGGGATTGAGCGTGATCGACAGCAGTGATCCCGCCACGATCAGTTGGTAGCCGTCATCCGGTAGCAGACCGAGCGAGCGGCCGACCGTGCCGACGATGAACGAGAACTCGCCGATCTGGGCGAGCCCGGCAGCGACCGTCAGGGCGACCCCCGGTGGGTAGCCGGCGGCGAGCACGATCACGAGCTTGGTCACGGCCTTGCCGACGACGATCAGGGCCAGCACGGCGAGCACGGGGAGCGGGTTGGCGATGAGGTACGTCGGATCGAGCAGCATCCCGACCGACACGAAGAACAGCACCGCGAACGCATCGCGCAGCGGCAGCGCGTCGGCGGCCGCCTGATGGCTCATGTCGGACTCGCCGACCACGGCGCCGGCCAGGAACGCACCGAGGGCCAGCGACACCCCGAAGACGCTCGATGACACGAAGGCTAGACCGAGCGCGATGGCGAGGACCGACAGCGAGAAGAGCTCACGCGATCCTTCCCGTGCGACGACGAGCAGCAGCCATGGCACCAGTCGGACGCCCGCGACGACCATGAGGATGGCGAACACGGCCGCCTTGCCGAGGGCGATGCCGACCTCGACGACCGGATCGCCGGCACCGCCAGGGGGCGCGTCCCCGCCCAGCGACGGGGCGATCGCCGGCAGCAGCACGAGCACGATGACCGCGAGCAAGTCCTCGACGATCAGCCAACCCACTGCGATGTGACCCTGCGTCGAGTCCGCCTCGTTGCGGTCGTCGAGGGTCCGCAGGAGGACGACGGTACTGGCGATCGACAGGGCGAGCCCGAGGACGAGGCCGCCGCCCACGCCCCACCCGAGCGCCTGGCCGAGCCAGAGCCCGAGGACGACGCCGACGATCGTCTGGATGATGGCGCCGGGGATGGCGATCGAGCGGACAGCCATCAGGTCGCGGAACTTGAAGTGGATGCCGACCCCGAACATCAGCAGGATCACGCCCAGCTCGGCGAGCTCGGTCGCGATCGCCGGGTCGGCCACGAGGCCCGGCGTGAACGGTCCGATCGCGACGCCCGCGAGGATGTAGCCGACGATCGCTGGCAGCCCGATCCGGCGCGCGAGCAGGCCGCCGACGAGCGCGGCCGTGAGACCGATCGCGATGGTCGAGATGAGTACGGGCTCGTGGTCCATGGCTCCTCCCGCACGCGGGGGTGATGCGCAGGACTGGCGCGGGTCCGTGCCAGAACGACGGCTGGGTCGCGCAACGATACCCGACAGGCGCGGGTGGACATCGTGCGACGGCCACAAGGATGAACGGAAGTGGTGGAGATGGGGGAGAGTCGAACTCCCCGTCCAAGACCCTTCGTCGGAGACCACTACGAGCGTGTCCGATGCTTTGTCGTCGACCGCCCGGACGGACATCGGCACCCTGCCGGACGGTCCAGTCACGTGTCCCTAGATCGGGCTTGACTCCGGACTACGCGACGCTCATCCGGATCGCAGCTCCGCTGAGTGACGCTTCCACTACCCGCGAAGCGGAGGTAGCTTCCACGCTCACCTTACTGCCTAAGCAGCGAGGGCGAGAGTCGACTGGCGGTTGCCAGGTACTTCGTTTTGCCGCCTGTTTAACGAGGCCTGACGGCACCTCGGCTCGCACTCTCCGACAGCCAAGCCCTGTCGAAACCACGCATCCCCACAGGACCGAACGTCGGTTCTGTTTGAGCGACAATCGTATCACGAGACGTCCGTCCGGCCAAGAGCCCAGCGCCTCCGTCGAACGACCCTCCGACCCGGGACCATCGGCTGGCCATGGATCCGGCCATCCACTGCTATCGTTGGGAACGGCCGAACCTTCCTAGCAGAGGACGGGGGAACCACCCTTCCGGGGCGAAGCGCGGACCGTCCGCGCCGGCGACCCACGCCGAGCCCGTCAGCTCACCTCGCAGGCCAAGGGCGCTTCGAGGTACCTGGTGTTCCGGCCGTCCTTCGCTCCGACCCCGAGCCAACGCGCGATCGGGCGCAACCTCGCGCTCGACCTCGTCGCCGCGATCGGCGTCGGCGCGACGATGGCTCTGATCAGCTCGCTTCTGCCGACGATCGCGCGGCGTGGAGGGCTGGAGCCGCTAGGCCTCTCGGCCCTCGCCGCGGCACCCTTCGTCGCCAACTTCCTCGGCGCGTTCGCGGGTCGCGTCGGGCCGCGCTCTCCACGTGAGGTGGCCGGCATGCGCGGGATCGGCGCCGGAGCGCTCGTCCTTCTCGTCGTGACGCCGAACCCGATCGTCATGGTCCTCGTCGCGATCCTGTTCTGGCTCAGCGTGTCCTTGACCGGGCCGTTCCAGCTTCGACTGTGGGGTTCGATCTACCCCTCGCGCCTGCGCGGCCGGGTGGTCGGGGTGATCGGCATGGGTCGCGCGGCCGCGGGTGCGCTCGCGGCATTCGCTGGCGGGCTCATCGCCGACCGTCTCGGCGGACCTCCCGCCGGCGCCATCGCAGGGGTGATCGGCGTCGCCTGCGCGCTGGCCTACACCGGAGTCCGGGCACGATCGGCGGAACGTGTCCCACGATTCTCGGCGCGCGAGTCGCTCCGGGCCCTCCGCGAGCGGCCCGTCCTCGCCCGGATGGCGCTGGCGCAGGGCTTCTACGGCGGCGGGTTCATCGCTGCGGCGCCGCTGTTCGCGCTCGTGTATGTCGACCGGCTCGACCTGTCGCTCGCCGACGTGGGCGTCATCGGCATCCTGACCGCCGCCTCCACGACCATCGCGTTCCCGGTGTGGGGCGCAGTGGCTGATCGATTCGGGCCACTCACCGTCCTCCGGTTCGGTGGCTCGATCGGGTTGGCGGCACTCGTCGCATACGCGCTCGCACCACATGTCATCGTCCTGTGGATCGCGGCGCTGGCCGCCGGCACGGCGAGCGCGTCGATCGATGTCGGTATCGCCGCCGTCGTGAGCGAGCAGACGCCCCTCGCATCGCGCGCAGCCGCGATGGCTGGCTGGAACGCCTTCACCGGGGCGCGCGGCATCGTGGCGGCGTTCCTCATGACGACCCTGCTCCAGCTCCGCATGGTGGATGTCACGGGCGGGTTGCTGCTGTGTGCGGTCGCGACGGCCGTCGGTGTGGGCCTGTACGCGCGTGCCAAGCCCGGCGTCCCGGTCGACTCGCGCGCCTGGGACCTCGCACCGGCCCGACCCTCCCCGGCGTAGCGCAGCGGGTTCGTCCCGCTCGCTAGGATGCCGCCATGCGGCTGACGGCGTGGGAAGAGGAGCGGCTGCTCATCTTCACAGCCGCCGAGCTGGCCCGCCGACATCGAGACCGGGGCCTGCTGCTGAACGCGCCTGAGGCGATGGCCCTCATCTGCGACGCGATGCTGGAGGCCGCGAGAGCGGGGGCGTCGTACGAGGAGGTCGAGGCCGCCGGGTACGCTGCCGTGAGCCGTGACCAGGTGCTCCCGGGGGTCGTCGGTCTCATCCCCGACGTCCGCCTCGAGGTGCTGATGGACGACGGGACCCGCTTGGTCGTCCTGCACGAGCCGCTCGGATCCGCCGGTGACGACGAGCCGGGCGCCGTCCGTCAGGCCGCGCCGCCCGACGACGACGATCCGCGCCAGCGGCTCGAGCTCGAGGTGACGAACACGTCGGCCCGCGTGGTTCGCGTCTCGAGTCACTTCCCGTTCGAGCGCGTCAACCGGCGTCTCGAGTTCGATCGGGCGAAGGCGGCCGGACACCGGCTCGACATCGACGCCGGCTCGACCGAGCGATGGGCCCCGGGCGAGCGGCGGACGGTCCGGCTGGTCCGTGTCCGATGAGACGTCTCACAGCAGAGGAACGCGTGGCTCGCTACGGCCCGACCGTCGGCGACCGGGTGAGGCTCGGCGACACCGATCTCTGGGTCCGTGTGGGCGAGGATCGTCAGGCGCCGGGCGACGAGCCGATATGGGGCTATGCCAAGACGATGCGACCGAGGGCGACGCAGGGCGCTGCGTCGCCGTCCGAGCTCGACGTGGTCGTGGCGGGCGCGCTCGTCGTCGACCCCGTCATCGGCGTCGTCAAGGCCGACATCGGCGTCAAGGACGGCAGGATCGTCGGCGTAGGCCGAGCCGGGAGCGATGCGCTCTCCGAGGGCATCGACCTGCGGATCGGGCCGCACACCCAGCCGATCATGGGGTACGGGCTGATCGCGACGCCCGGCGCCATCGATAGTCACGTCCATCTCATCTCGCCCGAGCTCCTGCCCGCAGCCCTCTCGGCTGGCGTCACCACGCTCATCACCGCCGGCTTCGAGGAGCCGCCGTGGGGAATGGCCAGGACGCTTGCCGGGATCAGCGACTGGCCGGTGAACGTCGGGCTCCAGGCGTGCGCACGCGCGGAGGACGACGGCCCGCTCGACGCACTGCTCGATGCCGGGGCGTGCGGGTTCAAGATCCACGAGGACTACGGGGCGTACCCCGAGCTGATCGACCACGTCCTCCGGTTCGCCGATACGCGCGACGTGTCGGTCTCGCTGCACACGGACGGCCTGCACGAGAGCGGGGAGCTCGAGGACACGGTCGCCGCGATCGCGGGCCGGACGGTCCACGCGTACCACGTGGAGGGGAGCGGAGGCGGCCACGTCCCGGATGTCATCGGCCTGGTCCGCGAGCCGAACGTCATCTGCTCGTCGACCACGCCCACCGTCCCGTTCGGCGTCAACGCCGCCGCCGAGCAGGTCCCGATGATCGTCCTCAACCACGGGGCATCCTTCGGCGTCGAGTCGGATGTCGAGCTCGTCCGGGAGCGCGTCCACCCGGCGACCATGGCGGCAGAGGGACCCCTCCACGAGCTCGGCGCGATCGCGATCGTCAACTCCGATTCCCAGGGGATGGGCCGGATGATGGAGACCGTCCGACGGACGTTCCAGCTCGCCCACGTGATGGCGAGCTGGGATGGGACCGTACGCCGCGAGGACGCGTATGACGCCACGGAACGAGTGCTACGGTACCTCGCCAAGGTGACGATCGAGCCGGCGATCACGCACGGCATCGCCGGCCAAGTCGGGTCGCTCCAGGCCGGCCGCTTCGCCGACATCGTGCTCTGGGAGCCCGCCTACTTCGGCGTGAAGCCGGCCCTCGTGCTCAAGGGCGGCATGGTCGCCTGGGCGCCCCTCGGCGAGGGCAATGCCAGCGTCGAGCGCGCGGAACCGACGCGGTACCGGCCGGACTGGGGCGGCCGACCGAGGGCTGCGTCCTCGCTGTCGGCGACCTTCGTCTCGAGCGGGGCGACCGGCTCACCGGGCCTCCGCGGGCTGGGTCGGGAGATCATCGCTGTCCGCGGCACGCGCGGCCTTACTCGCCAGTCGCTGACGCGCAACCGCGCGGTCGCGCCGGTCGAGGTCGACGTGACGGACGGCTCCGTGACCCTGGATGGCCGAGCTCTCGCCGTACCTCCGGTCGCGGACGTCCCGTTGAGCCGCCGCTACCTGCTGCGCTAGGGTTCAGCGGCCGCGCTGCGCGTCGGCGAGCTCGCGGGCGATGTCGCGCTTCGCGTCGCGTTCCGCGATGTCCCGCCGGCGGTCGTGCAGCTGCTTCCCGCGCGCCAGCCCGAGCTCGACCTTGGCCTTGCCACGGTGCAGATACAACCGCAGGGGCACGATCGTCTGGCCCTTCTGCTGGGCGCGGCCGAGCAGCTCATCGATCTCGCGCCGATGCAGCAGCAGCTTCCGGCTCCGCTTCGGCTCGTGGTTATAGCGGTTGCCCTGCTCGAACGGGGCGATGTCGGAGCCGATCAGCCACGCTTCGCCCTTTTCGATGCGGGCGTATGCATTCGCGATATTCACCTTGCCGGCGCGGACCGATTTGATCTCGGTGCCGGTCAGCACGAGGCCGGCCTCGAACGTGTCGTCGATGGTGAACTCGTGGCGGGCTTTTCGGTTGAGGGCGACGGTCGAATCGTCGCGCATGGGGATGGCTCCTGACGGACGGGTCACCGGCACGGCCGGCCGGGGAAGAGACGGAAAGGATAGGCGCGCCGGACACACGAACGCCGGTCCTCTTCGGACCGGCGTCCATGGAGCGTAGCCACCCACAGGGTGTCCGACTAGACGGCCATCTCCTGCGAGGTGGTGCAGCTACTCGTACTGTCGATCACTGCACATCACCTCCTTTCGTTCGCAGGAAACCGTACCCGAACGCTTCCGCGAGCGCAAGGACGAGCCTTACTGGCCCCCGACCCGATGTCGCTCGCCAGCACCGACCACCTCGAGGGCCTCGGCGAGGACCGGATCCTCGCCTGGACCGAGGGTGGCTGGGACCTGCACCGTCACGTCCGGCTCGATGCCGATGTTGTGGACCCAGCGCTTGTCCGGTGTGAGCCACTTCGCGACGGTGAGCCGGAACGCGCCGCCCTCACCGGCCAGCTCCTGCCACTGCTGGACCGTGCCCTTGCCGAACGACCGCTGGCCGACGAGCGTCGCGCGCCCGTTGTCGTGCAGCGCCGCGGCGACGATCTCGCTCGCCGACGCGGTGCCGCGGTCGATGAGGACAGCGACCCGGATCGACGGATCCGTGGCGGCACCGCCCGGTAGGGCTTCGGTCCCGATCGCGTCGCCCTTGGAATCCTCTTCCCAGAAGACGACGCCGGAAGCCATGAACTGGCTCGCGACGGTGCGGGCCGCGGTGACGTAGCCACCTGGGTTCCCGCGTAGATCGACGATCAGCATCCGCCGCCCGGCATCGACGTGCGTCTTCAGCGCCGTGGCGAAGTCGGCCGCGGCCTGGTCGGAGAAGCCTTCGAGATGCAAGTAGCCGACCCGCCCCTCGACCAGCTCGCGGGACTCGACCTCGCGCTCCTGGATGATGTCGCGGGTGACCGTCAGGTCGAACGGCGACGCCGCGCCGCGCTGGATCGACAGCTGCACCCTCGTGTCCTTGGGGCCGCGCATGCGCTCGCGCGCGGCGTCGACGGTCAGTCCGTCGAGCGGCACGCCATCGGTCGCGAGGACGAGGTCACCCGGCAGCAGCCCGGCCTTCTCGGCGGGCGACCCGCCCATCGGCGCGATGATCACGAGCCGGCAGGTCGGTCCGAGCGTCGAGCAGCCCTGCGTCCCGTCCGACGCCTGCGTCGCGATCTCCGCGCCGATCCCCTCGAACTGGCCGCTGATGCCCTGCAGGCTCGACCGGTACTGGTCGGACGTCAGGTAGGACGAATAGGGGTCCTCGAGGGAATCGATCATGCCGCGGATCGCGCCCTGGACGACCGCTTCGCGATCGACCGGCCCGCCTGCGTAGCGGTCCTCGATCGTGTGGTAGGTGTCCCAGAACGGTTGGAAGGCCATGCCCTCGTCGCCGGGCGTGCCCGGTTCGACGGCGCTCTGGCGGCCCATGGAATAGCCGCTCAGGAACAGCGCGCTTCCCGAGAGCAGCGCGATCGCCGTGACGGCGACCGTGATGACCGGCATCCGCGCCCGACGGACGCTGCGGATCGCCGCCACGCGGATGGGCGCTACGGCAGCATCGGCCGGCGCGTAGGACACCTCCTGCCGATCTGGTGGATCGAGCTGAGAAGCCTGCATGGCAGTATCCGGATCCCCCTCGAGTCGTGCATCTGACGGGTGACGGGCCGACTGAGGCCATGAATCTACACGAGGGGCTTGGACAAGGTCCCTCCGTCGAAGGTACGGCCGACGGGGGCGACCCGGATGCTATCGGATGAGATACGTCCGAACCGACACCCACGAGCCGAGCACACCGAGACCGACGCCGGCTCCCATGATCAGCGTCACGAGGTCCCGGGTCAGGGAGCCGACCTGGAGCGGCAGGACCCGGAAGAACTCGACCATGAATCCGTTCAGTGGCTCCGCGGCGGCCAGCAGGATACCCAACGTCACCGCCGCACCGAGGAACCCGACGAATGCGCCCTCGAAGACGAACGGCCAACGGATGAACGCGTCCGATGCGCCCACGAGACGCATGATCTCGATCTCCTCGGCGCGCGCGACGACGGCGAGGCGGATCGCGTTCACGATGATGAAGAGGGCGATCAGGCCGACCGCCAGCAGGATCCCTGTCCCGACGGTCCGAAGCACGTTCGTGACCGTGAGCAGCCGCTCGACGAGGTCCTC
>DATHTG010000156.1:0-6784 GCA_035463515.1 Candidatus Limnocylindrales bacterium | reverse complement strand
AAGGACGTCACCAACGCCGAGCAGCTCAAGGGCAAGTGCGTCGCGGTGTCGACCTTCGGCGGCACCTCGCATGGCGCTGTGATCCTTTCGCTCAAGTCCCTCGGCCTCACGCCAGACGACGTGGTCATCACCGAGGTCGGTGGACAGGACGCCCGCATCGCCGCCCTCCAGGGTGGTGCCTGCGCGGCCGCACCCGTCGATGCCGCGCGGCACGAGGAGATGGCCGGCCTCGGCTTCAACTTCCTCGTCGACCTCAAGAAGGAACAGCTCCCGTGGGGCCGCTCCGGTCTCGGTGTCACCGAGGCCTGGCTCGCCGAAAACCCGAACACGGCCAAAGTCGTCGCGGCCTCCGTGCTCGAGGCCCAGAACATGATGTGGACGGACCCGGACAAGGCCGCTGAGTACTACGCCGAGTTCACCCAGAGCTCGGTGGATGAGGCCAAGGCGCTGATCCTGGAGTTCCAGGAGATCGGCAACCGGCCGATGACGTGGACGGATGAGGCGTTCGAGAACCCGAAGCAGGTCCTTGCCACGGTCAATCCGGACATGGCCGGCGTGGCCGTCACCGATGCCTTCGATCGCACCGTCCTCGACGGGCTGAAGAGCGACGGCTTCTACGCGGCCAACGGCATCCCGACCGAGTAACCCCGCTCCTCCACTCGACCGCCCCCGGAGCCCCCTCTCCGGGGGCGGTCGTTCGTTCCAGGAGATCGACCATGTGCGAGACCGCGACGGTCGCGACCGATCGGTCCGAGCCGGGACCGGCTGGTGGCGTCGGACGCGTGATGGCGCTCGATGATCTCCTGCCGATCGCCAGGTCGATCGTCGAGCAGGACGAGACGCGTCGGACTGCAGCCGGCTTCGTCGGCTACGGCGCGACGTCGGCCGGCCACCGGGTGCTCATCGGCGTCGACAGCCAGACGGATCCGGCGATCACCGACGCGATCCGGCAGGCGCTCCGCGAGCGTGGTGCACGAGTCGATACGGTCGTCGTCGAAGCGGAAGCCGATCGCCCGTTCGACGACCTCGACGAGATCCGCGTCGCGATCCGGCGCCAGCCGTGGACCGAGGACCCGCGCCGCTGGGAGGGCATCCCGTGGGTCGAGGATCTGGCCAGGACCCGTGGCTATGACCTCCTCATCCACGGCAAAGGCGGTGCGATCCCCAAGACCGACCACCGGTATGAGGGCTTCCCTTGGGTTGTGCGCGACCACTTCGACGCGGGCAGCAACCTCTTCCCGAGGCCGCTGCACCGGCTGATCAACGAGGCGACCTGGTCGCGCATCACCGACAACGCCGGCGGGCGGCTCGTGCTTACCGATCCGGAGGGCACCGACCTGTCCCTGACGATCCTCGGCGCGCCGTTCGACGACACGACCCGTCACGACTACGGCCGGTCGCCGAAGTGGGGTCACCTGATGGCTCATCCGCCGACCCCGATCGAGCGTGACGACGATACGACCGGCGTGATCGCCGGGACGTTGAACCACTTCAGCCGGCCCTTCCCGCGCATCGAGGTGGACGTCGAGAACGCCCGGATGACCGGCATCCGCGGCGGCGGCGCGTACGGGGATGCCTGGCGTGCGCTCGAGGACGAGTCGCGCGACATCGAATACCCGTGCTTCCCGGCGCCCGGACTCTTCTGGATCTGGGAGATCGCGATCGGCACGAACCCGAAGATCAGCCGGCCGGCGAACATCCGGAATCTGTCGTCGGGCGGGTTCGAGTGGGAGCGCCGGCGGGCCGGCATCATCCACTGCGGCCTCGGGACGCGGTGGCGCTCGTCCGAGGAGGTGTGGGCTGGTGAACGCCATCTCGTGTACGGCCATCTTCACGTCCACCTGATGCGGCCGACGCTGGTCGTCCAGACGGCGAGTGGAGACATCCCGGTGATCGAGGATGGCCGGCTGAGCGCGTACGACGACCCCGCCGTACGCGACCTCGCGGCCACATTCGGCGATCCCGACCAGCTCCTCCATGACGACTGGATCCCGGACATCCCGGGCATCACCGTCCCGGGGGCCTACGCGGACTACGCGGCGGACCCGGCACGCTTCGTGTACGGGCCCGAAGCGGTCGGTGCCTGACCGCGAAGCCCCGCGGGAATGTAGACAATCTTGGAGTCTTTGGTTACATTGGCGACCACATCGTCTGCCCCATCCCGACACCGCGACCGGCCGCGGATCGACATGGGCCCGCGCACGTGAGGATCCGATGACCGTCGAGACGGTCCGCTTCTACAGCCACGGCGTCGCCGTCACGGGCACCCTGAAGCTCCCCGGTGGGCGGACCGGGGCCGAGCGCGTGCCCGCTGTCGTCCAGGGCCCCGGCTGGCTCGGTCTCCGGGAGGCCAAGGTCTACGAGCCGTATCACGACGTCCTCCTCGCCGAGGGCGTCGCGGTCCTCGTCTTCGACTACCGCGGGTTCGGCGATTCCGACGGCGACGCGACCTACCTCGACCCGATGGCGCAGGTCGAGGACTACCGGAGTGCCGCGAGTTACCTGCAGACGCGGTCCGAGATCGACCCGAACCGGCTGGGCGCCTTCGGATCAGGCGGTACGGGCGGTGGCAACGCGATCATCGCGGCCGGCCTCGACGAGCGCTTCAAGGTCATGGTCAGCCAGGTGCCGATCTCGGATGGGCGCGAGTGGTTGCACCGGATGCGCAGCGAGCATGAGTGGCTCGACTTCCTCGAGCGCCTCCGCCAGGACCGGGCGAACCGCGCGCTGACAGGCGAGAGCGAGATGGTGGGGCCGCGAGACGGGATCACGATCCCGACACCGGAACGACGCGTCACGACATTCAAAGCGGATGTCGACGACAAGGCGCCGAAACTCGTCGCGCTCGCGAGCGCCGAGGCGATCATGGCGTACCGGCCGATCGACTACATCGGCCGCATCTCCCCGCGGGCGTCGATGATCATCTGCGTCGAGAACGACGCGACGACGCCCGAAGACCAGAGCTACGCGCTGTACGAAGCGGCCGGCCAGCCCAAGCGCCTCGTGGTCCAGACCGGCACGACCCACTACGGCGCGTACGCGCAATACCGCGACATCGTCGCGCCGATGGTGGGCGAGTGGTTCTGCCGCTATCTGACCGGCGGCGAGATCCACGTCCACGAGGACGCACCCGCGAGCAGCGTCACGTACCTGAGCCGCCCGTGACCGATCAGCCCGCCAATGATCTGCGCATCACCGGGGGGACGGTCGTGACCCCGAACGGCACGAGGCCGGCCGATGTCCTCATCGCCGGCGAGCGGATCGCCGCGATCGTCGAGCCAGGCGCCGCGAACGCGGCGGCTCGGACGATCGATGCCGCGGGCCGGCACGTCCTGCCTGGCGCGATCGACGTCCATTCGCACCACCGCGAGCCCGGATTCACCCACAAGGAGGACATCGTCAGCGCGACGTCGGCCAGCGCTGCCGGTGGCGTGACAACGTCCTTCGCGATGCCGAACGTCCAGCCGCCACCGAACACGGCCGACAGGCTCGACTCGATGCTCGAGCTGTACCAACAGAAGGCCCTCATCGACTGGACCGTCAACGCTGCGGGCACGGTGCCTGACGAGATCCCCGCGCTCGCCCAGCGGGGGATCGCCGCGTTCAAGGTGTTCATGGTCGTCGACACCGGCCGCGATTACCCGCACATGCCCGGCATCGGCGTGCACGATCACGGCAAGCTGCTGGAGATCTTCGAGGTCGTGGGCAAGACGGGCTTGCCGTTGATGGTCCATCCCCACGACCAGGCCCTGATGGGCCACATCGAAGAGGGCTACTGGGCGCGCGGCGAGCGCGACTACCGCGCGTACGCCAAGGCCTACGCCGCCCATGACGGGATCATCTGGGACACCGCGGCCGCGCTCCTGCTCCGCCTCCAGAAGGCGACCGGCACGCGCCTCCACCTGCTCCATACCCAGACGATCGGCGTCGTCGAGCAGCTCCGTGCCGCGAAGGCCGCCGGCCAGGCGATCACCGCCGAGCTCAACCCGTGGGCCGTCTTCCTCGGCAACGACTGGGCGAATATCGAGCGGCTCGGCTCGTACGCGCTGTCCTATTGGGTCCCGGAGGTGAATACCGAACCGCTCTGGGCGGCGCTTCGGGACGGCACGATCGACCTCATCTCCACGGATCACGCACCACACACCCGCGAGGAGAAGGAACCGGGCTGGACCGACGGCTGGAAGGCCCACACCGGTACGCCGTCCGCGCAGTTCTACGTCCCGATGTTCCTCGACGCGGCGTGCCGCGGCGTCCTGCCGCTCGAGCGTGTCGTCGAGCTGGTCGCGACCACGCCGGCCAAGGCGTTCGACCTGGCCGACAAGGGCCGGCTCGAGGCAGGCGCCCATGCCGATATCGCGATCGTCGACCTCGACCGCGAGTTCGAGATCCGAGACGAGGACGTCCTCAGCAAGATCGGTTGGAGTCCCTATGCCGGGCGCCGCATCCGCGGCGTCGTGACGAACACGCTGGTCCGCGGTCGCGAGGTGTACCGCGACGGCGAGATCGTCGGCGAGCCCGGCTGGGGTCGCCAGGCACGGCCGACTCCCACGACCCACCCCGTCCCGACCCCTGAGAGGAGCCCCTCATGACCCGATTCGGCCTGCTCGTGCCCCACTTCGGCGAGGAGGCGGACCAGGACCTGCTCATCGAGGGCGCTCGCCTGGCCGACCGGCTCGGGTTCGACTCGCTGTGGGTCCGCGATCATCTCGTCTTCCACCCGCACGGCATGGAGGGCACGGACCGCACGTTCATCGAGCCGTTCGTGACGCTGACCTACCTGGCCGGCGTGACCGAGCGGATCGGCCTCGGCGCCGCCACGATCATCCCGTTCCGTCACCCGATCAACATGGCCTACAGCGTCGCGTCGATGTCGTGGATCACCCGGCGGCGGTTCGACCTCGGCATCGGCGCCGGCAATTTCCAGCACGAGTTCGACGTGATCGGCCAGGGCGACCTGAAGCGCCCCGAGCTCATGAAGGAGCAGACGCTCATCGCCCGGCGGCTGTGGACCGGTGAGACCGTCGAGTGGCACAGCGAGCTGTACGACTTCGATGACGTCGATCTCAAGCCCCAGCCGCTGTTCCCCGTCCCCGTCTGGTGGGGCGGCGCGACGCCCGCGTCGGCTCGACTCGCCGTCGACTTCTGCGACGGCTGGCTGCCGGGTCGCATCACGTTCCCGACGTATGAGGCACGTGTCGCCAAGATCCGCGAGATGACCGCCGAGCAGGGCAAGCCGATGATCATGACCGGCGCGGTGCCGGTGACGAGCATCGACGAGTCGTTCGATGCCGCCGCTGGCCGCATGAACGTGCCCGGGCTCATCAAGAACGCCAACGCCCAGAAGTTCTGGCTCAAGCCGGAGAGCGGCGAGTTCACCACGATCGAGGAGCTCGACGGGTCGATCCTCGCTGGTTCGCCGGACGACATCGTCCGTGGTGTCCAGCGCTACCAGGAGATCGGCTGCGACCTGCTGATCTTCGACTTCCGGATGCGCTTCCCCGACTGGCTCCAGCAGATCGAGACGCTCGCCCGCGAGGTCCTGCCGAAGGTGTCGGACCGCACGACCGTCGGCGTCTGACGACCGACCGCACCCGAGGAGGTCCCCGCCGTGAAGACGACGACCTCGACGCAGGTCACCCACTACGAGGTCCAGAAGAAGCGCCGCGAGTCGTTGCTCGAGGAGTGGCGCGGTTACCACAAGAAGGTCATCCGACGCGCTGACGTGACGCTCGTCGATTCGCCGAGCCGCCGGACGCGTCGAGGCGTCTACGCCGGCTGGGACGGCGACCGACCGACCAAGAACCTCGACGCCACGCTCCACGAGATCGAACCGGGCGTGACCACGACGATCCATCGCCACAGCTGGGACGCGATCATGTTCATCGAGTCCGGCTCGGGCTGGACCGAGATCGACGGTCAGCGCATCGAGTGGAAGCCCTGGGACACGCTCCATCTGCCGAACTGGGCGTGGCACCGCCACGGCAACACCGGCGAGAGGCCGGCCGTGTTCCACACCTGGAGCGTCGAGCCGATGCTCGAGCAGTTCGGCGTCGCGCTGCTCGAGGACGGCGGCGACACGCCGATCGACGAACTGCCTCGCCGACCGAAGCAGGTCGACCCGCTCCCGGGCGACGACCCGTACGCCCGCCGGACCCAGCGCCTCGCGCGCCCGTGGGAGGGCAACGAGGCGGCCCGCCTGATCACCCGGTTCGAGGACGTCCGCGGCCTGGTCACCAAGCGGGGCGCGCGAAGCCTGTTCCTCGTCGACAAGTCGATCGGCTACCACACGGCCGGCCTCTCGGCGGTGATGCATGAGCTCGCACCTGGCCTGTACCAGTCGCGCCACCGGCACGGTGGGGAGGCGTGGCTCCTGGGTGTGTCGGGCGAGGGCTACAGCGTCGTCGACGACGTCCGGCACGACTGGGCGGCGGGCGATCTCGTGGTGGTCGACCACTGGCAGTGGCATCAGCACTTCAATGCCTCGACCACGAACACCGCGCGGCTCATCCGCGTCCACAACTTCGACGCGTTGTACGACATGATGCGGATCCTGCTCGACCCGCTGAACCTGTTCGAGGAGCTGCCGACGCTCGACGCTCCGGACGTGTCCGGCGTCGTGTGGCCGGACCACCTCGAGGGTCGGCCGGAGGCGTAGCGCATGCCCGCCATCCAGGTCCCGCCCGGCGTCGAGGGCATCGCGGGTCTTGCCCAGCTGCCTGACCCCGAGTGGGCGGAGCGATGGGATCGGATCGTCCTGCCGGCAGAGCAGAAGGACCGGCTGCTC
>DATHTG010000155.1:0-3813 GCA_035463515.1 Candidatus Limnocylindrales bacterium | reverse complement strand
CGGCGGGTTCGTACCAGCGCTCGGGCGTTCGCGCGGCGACGGGCTCAGGATCGTTGCGGGTCCACTCGGGTCGCGGCTCGCTCGGCGGCGGCGAATAGGTCTCGGCTTCTCCGGACGCGCGGATCACCGGCTGGCGGACGTCGCCGGCAGGCACCTCGTGGCGCTGGGTCATATCTGGGTCCGTTGATCGGGGGTCACTCATGGTGTCGTGTCGATTCCTTCGCTCGGCGTCCCCCCGGTCGGTGAACGGCCAGTCAGGGGACGCCGTCAGTGACTACGGTGCCGGCGCCGTATTCACATGCGGCGCGTCGGACGGTGAAGTTTCCGTCACGATGCGCTCGCCATCCTGAGATGCGTCTGAGGACGGCGCGGTGACCGCATCGTCGACCGCCGCGGCGATCCTCCGCGTCCCCTCCGCCGCCGTCGCCACGTTCGTTCGCTCGGCCGCAGGCGACCCTTCGACGCTCCGCGGGTCCTGCGGCAGATGGACCGTGAACCGGCTTCCGGATCCTGAGCCGCTCTCGACGCTGACGCTGCCGCCGTGGATGTCGACGATCGAGCGGACGATCGCGAGCCCGAGTCCGCTTCCCGAGCCACGTGCCTCGTTGGCGCGTGATCCACGGTAGAAGCGCTCGAAGATGTGCGGTAGCTCGCTCGGTTCGATGCCCACACCCGTGTCGACCACGTCGATCCGCGCACCATCGCCGGTCGGTTCGACTGACACTCGCACGGTCCCGCCGCGCGGCGTGAACTTCACGGCGTTCCCGACGAGGTTTGCGACGACCTGTCCGATCCGCGGCGGATCGTGCCGGATCCGGATCGGGCGGCTCGGGAGGTCGAGCTCCACGTGGACGCCCCGCCGGTCCGCGAGCGCGTCGTGCTGATGCGTCGCGGATTCGACCGCCGCACGCAGGTCGTCCGGCCGCAGGTCGAGCAGCACGAGGCCCGAATCGAGCTTCGATAGCTCGAGCAGGTTCTGTGCCAGCCAGTCGAGGCGCTCGATCTGGCCCTGGCTCGATTCGAGGAACTCGGTCCGCGCGTCCGGATCGTCCGCGGCGCCCTCCATGAGGAGCTGGTTGAACGTCCGGAGCGCCGCGAGCGGCGTGCGCAGCTCGTGGGAGACGTCGGCAAGGAAGTCACGGCTCCGGTCGCGGTCGCGCCGGATGAGCTCGACGCTCTCGGCGAGGCGATCCGCCATCGTGTTGAACTGGACCGCGAGCTCGCCAAGCTCGGAGGAGCCGGCGCGGAGCTGCGACGCCGGCACGCGCCGCGTCAGGTCACCTTCAGCGAGCGCCCGGGAGGCATCGGTGAGCTGCCGGATCGGCGTCGTGAACCGTCGCGCGAGAGCCGCCGATACGACGACGGCCAGGCCCAGCGCGAACAGGCCGATCGCCAGGAGCAGGCCACTGACGTTGTTGATCGCGGTCGCGCGGTAGGTATACGGATCGGCGAGCGTGATCTCCATGCTGTAGCGCCGGTCCTCGGGGCCGCCCGCGGCCAGGCCGACGACCGACGTCCGCTCGCGCGACTGTCCCGGTGCTGGCGGCGAGCGGCGTTGGAGCACGACCGGGTCGTCCGATACCGCGATGAATTGCGCCTGACCTGCGGCGTTGACCGTCAGACCGAAGCGGACGATGACGTCCGCCTGGGCGGTCTGATCGGCGATGAGGTTCCGGACCAGCTCGCTCTCGAGTGCGTCCTGTACGTCGGGGTTCAGCGTGAGATCGCTATCGACGACGGGTCGTCGACCCGCCGCCTGGTTGGCGACAGACCGGACGAACCCGCTCACGATCGCGTGGCGGTCCTCGAGGTCGGTCCGCTGCTGGCGGGTGAAGTAGTCGTCCAGGCGGTTCAGGACGAAGACCGACACGAGCCCGATGGTGAGCGCGATGACCATCACGAACGCGAGGCTGAGTCGCGCCTGGAATGTCCGCGGCATCAGCCGGCGGAGCCGACGCAGCAGCGGGAACCGCCGCATCAGTCCTCCCTCAGCGTTCCGCGAAGGCGTACCCGACGCCCCGGACGGTCAGGACGAACGCCGGTGTGGCTGGATCGTCCTCGATCTTCTCGCGCAGATGGCTGACGTGGACGTTGATCGTCTTCTCGTCCTGATCAAGGGCTTCGTAGTCGCGGAGTAGTTCCAGCAACTCGGAGCGGGTGTAGACGCGGCCAGGGCGGGAGGCCAGGTGACGGAGGATCTCGAACTCGGTCGGAGTAAGGCTGATCCGCCGATCGCCGCGCTGGACGCGACGGCGCTCGAGGTCGATGAGGAGGTCGCGATGGCGCAGCACCCGACCGCCGGCCGCGTCAGACAGGTCGCCGTACGAGCGGCGAAGCAGCGCCTTGATCCTGCTGAGCAGCTCGCGGAGGCTGTACGGCTTGGTCAGGTAGTCGTCGGCGCCGAGCTCGAGGCCGATGACCTTGTCGACCTCATCGTCGCGTGCCGTCAGGACGAGGATCGGCATCTTGCCGCTGGCGGCCCGGATCCGACGCAGGACCTCGAAGCCGTCGATGCCCGGGAGCCGGACGTCGAGCACGACGAGATCGGGGGCTTCGCGCGTCGCGATCTCGAGCCCCTCTTCACCCGACCGCGCGACGCCCACGTCGTAGCCCTCCTGCTGCAGGGCGTACTGGATGCCTCGCGCGACCGCGTATTCGTCCTCGACGATGAGGATCGTCGCACTCACGCCGGGGATGCTACTCCGCGTCGGTGATTCGGGCGGTGGCGCCCTACGGGGTTCGACGCCGAAGGCGCCTTCGGCGCTGGGCGCCAGCGGAGCGAGCGCCGGCTGATCGTCCGTGCGCGACAGCCGACACGGCAGTCCACGCCATCGGACCTTCGGTGGCGGGCTCCGTGGTATCCTGCGGGCCGCTCCGGGCGCCTCGCCACAGGCGAGCCGCAGCCCCGACCGAGATCCGATACCCAAACGACGAACCCGAGGTCCCAGTCAAAGGCAACCGCCCGCCCGTCGCTGGCCGCCCCACCCAGAGCGGTCACCGGCAAGGCCGTCAAGAAGCTCCGCTCCGCCGGCCAGATCCCGGCCGTCGTGTACGGCCACGGCGTCGACTCGACCAACGTCTCGCTCGACGCCCACGAGTTCGACCTGCTGCGCAAGCATGCCGGTCCGAACGCGCTGATCGATCTGTCCGTGGACGGCGACAAGGCGAACCCCGTCCTCATCCAGGCCGTCCAGATCCATCCGGTCAATCGTCGGCCGCTCCATGCCGACCTGTTCCTCGTCCGGATGACGGAGGAGCTGTCGGTCGACGTGCGACTCGTCGCGACCGGAGAGTCGACCGCGGTCACACAGCTCAACGGGACGCTGCTCCACCCGACCGAGCACGTCAGGGTCAAGGCACTACCTGATCACCTGCCGCAGTCGATCGAGTACTCGGTCGAGTCGCTCGTCGATTTCGACGCGGCGATCCACGTGCGCGACCTGTCGATCCCCGACGACGTCACGCTGCTGACCGACCTCGACGAAGTCATCGCGAAGGTCCAGGCGCCGCGGATCGAGGTCGAGGAAGAGCCGGTCGTCGAGGAAGGCGAGGAGGGTGCCGAAGGCGAGGCTGCCGAGGGCGCCGCGGAAGGCGCTGCCGAGGGCGAGGCCTCGTCCGGTGGCGAGTCAGGCTCGGAGGAGGCCGCCGAGGAGGGCTGAACCCCTCCGTCCTCGTCCTGTCAAGGGTCGATCCCCGAGCAGCGACTCTTGATCCACCAGCTAGTCCGGCGCCGTCGTCGACGAGCTGATGGCGCCGGGCGCTCGGCGCTGTCGATCGCCCGGCCCTTGCACCTCTCGGCCCGGCATGCGGGGC
>DATHTG010000154.1:0-1692 GCA_035463515.1 Candidatus Limnocylindrales bacterium | reverse complement strand
CGACTTCGGCAGCCAGTTCGCCCAGCTCATCGCCAGGCGCGTCCGCGAGCTCGACGTGTACTCGGAGCTCCTGCCGCACGACACGCCGATGGCCGAGCTCGAACGGCGGGGTGTCCGTGCCGTCATCCTCTCCGGCGGCCCGTCATCCGTGTACGACGAGGACGCCCCGGCCGCCGATCCGGCGCTGTGGTCGGGACGCATTCCCGTCCTCGGCATCTGCTACGGCCTGCAGCTCATGGCACACGAGCTCGGCGGAGAGGTCGTGCCGTCGGCGAAGCGGGAATACGGTCCTGCGACGGTGACCCTGACCGATGCCGATGGGCTCTTCCGCGGCATCGAGGGCGAGCAACCGGTCTGGATGAGCCACGGCGACACGATCGTCCGCCCGCCGGAGGGATTCCGGGCGACGGCGCAGACCGACGCCTCGCCGTATGCCGGCCTCGCCGATCCTGCCCGCAACCTCTACGGCATCCAGTTTCATCCCGAGGTCGTCCACACGCCGATCGGCCGGGACCTGCTGCGCAACTTCGTGGTCGACATCGCGGGCGCCCGCCCGACATGGACGGCGTCGAGCTTCGTCGATACGACGGTCGCCGAGATTCGCGAGCGGGTGGGGGAGGGACACGTCATCTGCGCGCTGTCCGGCGGGGTGGACTCGGCCGTGGCGGCGACGCTCGTGCACCGCGCCATCGGGGAGCAGCTGACCTGCATCTACGTCGACCACGGCCTCATGCGGAAGCGAGAGTCGGAGCTGCTCCGCACCACGTTCGCGGAGCACCTCGGCATGCGGCTCGTGATGGTCGACGCCCGGGAGCGGTTCCTCGCTCGGCTCGCGGGAGTCGCCGACCCGGAGGAGAAGCGCCGGATCATCGGCGACGAGTTCATCCGCGTCTTCGAGGAGGAGGCGACGAAGCTCGGGCAGATCGACTTCCTCACGCAGGGCACCCTCTATCCCGACGTCATCGAGTCGACGACCGCCGAGACGAAGACCGCGCAGAAGATCAAGACCCACCACAACGTCGGAGGGCTGCCGCCCGACCTCCGCTTCCAGCTCATCGAGCCGCTGCGGCACCTCTTCAAGGACGAGGTCCGACGGGTCGGGACCGAGCTCGGCCTCCCCGAGGCAATGGTCCAGCGTCAGCCGTTCCCGGGTCCGGGCCTCGCGATCCGGATCATCGGCGAGGTGACCGCCGAGCGGCTCGACACGCTGCGTGAGGCGGACTGGATCGTGATCGACGAGATCAAGGCGGCCGGGCTGTATCGGTCCCTGTGGCAGTCGTTCGCGATCCTCACCCCGGTGCGGTCTGTGGGCGTCATGGGCGACGGGCGCACCTACGCGAACGTCGTCGCCATCCGGGCGGTGACGAGCGACGACGGCATGACCGCCGACTGGGCGCGCCTGCCGTACGAGGTCCTCGCGAGGATCTCGTCGCGGATCGTGAACGAGGTGCCCGGCGTGAACCGCGTCGTGTATGACATCAGCTCGAAGCCGCCCGCCACGATCGAGTGGGAGTAGCCTGACCCACCGCTCTCTCGTCGCGGCGGCCCTCGTCGTCGCGGAGGGGGGATGCGGGATCGCGGCGCCGCCCGCGGTGCCGGACCGAGACCTCGCCCCCGAGCCTGACGGACCGGTCCTCGAGCCCGTCCGCGGAGAGATCGCCGGCATCCCCGTGGCGTGGGGCGCGTATCGAG
>DATHTG010000153.1:0-2396 GCA_035463515.1 Candidatus Limnocylindrales bacterium | reverse complement strand
CGAGACGCTCGAGAGCGAACGCGCGGATCGTCTCGAGCAGCCGGAATCGGATCCCCTCACCGGCAGCATCGGGTGCGTCGCGCTGGACGAGGCTGTGATCCACAAGGGTCACGAGGTGATCGAGGACATCGCCCCCGTCCTGCGGTAGCTCGACCACCGCGGTCGCCTGATCGAGGTCGAAACCACCGTCGAACACACCCAGGTCGTGAAGCAGTCGCTGGGCTGCCGGTGCGAGCAGGTCGTGGCTCCACGCGATGGCCCCCGACAGCGTTCGCTGCCGGTCAGGCACGTTGCGCGGCCCCGTCCCGGGCAACGGAAGGTGGGCGGCGAGCCGGTCGCGAACTGCAGTGAGCGGCAGATGGGCCACTCTGGCCGCCGCGAGCTCCACGCCGAGCGGTAGACGATCGACGAGCGTGCATACCTCATCGACGACCGCGCCATCGCTGCCGGGTGCCCAGCCCGGTCGGACGGCACGAGCCCGTTCGACGAAGAGCCGGACGCAATCGTCACCAAGAGGGTCGAGCGGGTACTCCTGTTCGCCGGCGATCCGGAGCGGCGCACGGCTCGTGACGAGGACACGCGACCGCGTCGACGCTGCGAGGATGTCCGCGACATCGCGAGCCGCTTCGAGCACGTGCTCGAAATTGTCGAGGACGAGAAGGACCGCGCGGTCCTTCAGGTACGGGGCCAACGCCTCCGAAGCGGGTCGACCGGGACCATCGAACAGCCCGATCGTCCGGGCGATCAACGACCGGACCGTACCCGCGTCCTCGATATCCGCGAGGCCGACGAACCACGCCCCATCCGGGAAGCGGTCGGTCACCATCCGCGCCGTCTCCACGGCAAGGCTCGTCTTACCGATGCCACCCGGTCCGGTGATCGTCACGAGCCGGCTTTCGCCAAGGAGCGCACCGATCGCGGCGATATCGCCGTCGCGACCGACAAAGCTCGTCAGCCGCGCGGGCAGATCGCCGACGCCCGGGGAGGCTGTCCGTAGTGCAGGGAAGTCCGATCGAAGCCCAGGGACGTCGAGCTGGTACAACCGCTCGGGCCGCGGGACGTCACGCAGGGCGTGCGATCCCAGGTCTCGAAGGGCGACGCCGATCGGGAGCGCATCGTCGATGAGCGCACGGGTCGGGTCCGACAGGAGGATCTGGCCGCCATGCCCGGAGGCAGCGATCCTGGCTGCGCGGTTGACCTCGAACCCGCCGTAGTCGTCCCCGGCGAGATACGCCTCGCCGGAGTGGAGGCCCATGCGCACACGAAGGTCGGCGCCGTCCGGCCAGCTCTGATCGGTGAGCGCTCTCTGGGCATCGATGGCGGCGGCGACTGCCGCTCGTGCCTCCGGGAAGACCGCGAAGACCGCGTCACCTTCCGACCGCACGATCACGCCACCGTGCCCATCCACGGCAGCGCGGATCAGCTCCATGTGCGCGGCGTTGACGCCATCCCATGCCGAACCGAGTTCGCGCACGAGCTCCATCGAACCCTCGACGTCCGTCCGGAGGAACGTCACCGTCCCGGTCGGGAGCTGTCGCCCCGGCCTCATGACTGCGTCCTGCGTCACTGTCTGCTGATCCGCTCCGCCAGGGTCTGGAGCATCGCCATGGCCGCTTCGGGCCGCTCACGGAGGATCGATCGCAGCCCGTCGCCGTCGATGACCAGCGTGCGCACCTCCGCGTCCGCGACCACGGTCGCGACACGCGCACGCTCGAGGAGCACAGCCAGCTCGCCGACGTGGTCGCCCTGGTCGTAGGTCCTGATCTGCCGGATCGATCCGTCAGGCTCGACGCGTTCGACGCGCACGCGGCCCTCGAGGATCACGAAGAGTTCGTTCCCGACATCGCCCTCGGTCACCAGGGGAGTGCCGGCCGTGAAGTCGCGCTCCTGGGCGACAGCCGCGACACGCTGCAGATCCTCCGGCGAGAGTCGCTCGAACAGCGGCACGCGCCGAAGCTCGAGCATCCGCTCGACCTCCCCCATGCTCGTGTCCGGGCCGGTCATGTCCCCTCCGTCACCCGCGGTCCGCGCAGCCAGCGTTCGGATCCACGGGTCGTCATCATGCCGCAGGGTGTCGAGCACGGCCTCGCCCGGATCGGCAGGCGGGGTGGCCGGGTCCAGTTCGACCAACCGCGCGATCGACCGGCCCAGCCGTCGATCGCCGACCGAGTCAAGCGTCTCGACCGCCTGGGCGCGGACGTCGGCGTCATCCGAGCGAAGACAGCGGCGGATGACCCCGCTCGCCTCCGGGACGTCGAGTACGGCCAGCGCATCGAGCGCGAGATCCTGGTGACGTCGCCGACGCTGCTCCAGGACTGCGCCGAGGAACGCGGCCTCCGGGCCGGATCCGTCGAGGCCGGCCAGCCGCGACCTGCTCGCGGCGAGGCTCATCGCCC
>DATHTG010000152.1:0-11098 GCA_035463515.1 Candidatus Limnocylindrales bacterium | reverse complement strand
ACCGTGGTCGATTCCACGCTCGACCTTCAGACCGTCCGCGTCGCGCTGACGCCCGGGATCCGCGCCGCTGCCGAGGATTACGGGATCGAGGTCATCGAGCGCGCGCCTGCGCGCCGCTGCCGCGTCTCGGTCGACGGGCCGATCTTCGTGTCGAGCTTCCCGCAGATCGAGTGGCTCGTCGGCGATGACGACCTCGAACATTGGCGCGGGCAACTCGACTACTGGGTCTTCCTCGATGGCGCGCTCGGCCAGGTCGCAGGCTCGGTGAACGGCGAAGGGGGCGGCCTCGAGGATGAGGCGATCCAGGGTCGCGTCGAAGTCTTCCTGACCGCGACGGACCGCGGTCGTGACCTCGTGATCCGGGCTCCCGCGCCATGACGATCGACGACGACGTCCTCGACCCCGAGCCCGGCGGTCGGACGTTCGGGAAGCGCGATCGGCTCGCGCGGATGCTCCGCGTCGTCGCCGTCCTTCGCGGGCATCCCGAGGGGATCCGTCCGGCCGAGATCGCGCGGCGGACCGGCGTCGCGACCAGGACCGTGTACCGCGACCTCCGAGCGCTGGAGGAGGAGGTCGGCGTCGCGGTGTGGTCCGAGGAGGGCCGCTGGGGCGTCGTCGGCGAGGAGTTCCTGCCGCCGCTCAAGCTGACGCTGGACGAGGCGATGGCCGTCGTCCTGTCGGCTCGATTGATGGTCCGCTACGCCGATAAGTACGACCCCGACCTCGCCGCCGCCTTCGAGAAGCTCGAGGAGGTCCTGCCGCGACCGCTCGCGGAGCACGTCGAACGGACCCTCGACGTCCTGGCCCAGCACCCGCGCGACGCGGCCTTCAGTGAACGCGTCCACCGACTCACCCGGGCCTGGGCGGAGCGCCGGGTCGTCACCCTGGAGTACGAGCCGGCCCGCTACGCGCCCGAGGCGACGGCTCGGCGCGCGGTCGTGCGGCCGTACCTCATCGAGCCGTCACTGCAGACGCACGCGCTGTACCTCATCGGCTGGGACGAGACACGCGACGCGCTGCGGACCTTCAAGGTGGAGCGGATCCGGGACGTGGCGCTCACCCCACGGACCTTCGAGCTGCCCGAAGGCGACGGGGTCGAGGGTGCGCTCCGGCGGGCGTGGGACATCATCGCCGACCAGGCAGCGACCGAGGTGGTGCTTCGCTTCTCCCCGTCGGTCGCCGCGCGCGTCCAGGAGGCGACCTGGCATCCGACCCAGAAGGTCGAGGTCTCCGACGATGGCTCGTTGACCTGGCGAGCGACCGTCGCCGGGACCATCGAGATCCGGCTCTGGATCCTGTCGTGGGGCGACGACGTCGAGGTCCTGGCTCCCGAAACGCTGCGATTTGACGTTGCCTCGACGCACCGCCGTGCGTGGGAGCGGTACGAGCGGCCGACATGACAATCGCATAACTACGGTAGGGTGGTCCGTGACACGCCCGTGCCCCCCCACACGGAGGACGTGCTCATGCACTCCACCCCCGCCCCTCGGCGGCGGCTGGCTATCGCCTTGCCGTTCGCTTTGATCGCAGCGTTTGCGATCGCGGTCGCAGCCCCCGTCGCGACCGGCACCACGGTCTCGCAGGCCGAGTCATCCGTCATCGGATGGATCAATGCTGCGCGGTCCTCGCGCGGTCTCGTCCCGCTCAGATACGACTCGAAGCTGGCGACGATCGCAGGTACCAGGGCGGGCCGGATGGCCTCGACCAACACGATGAGTCACACGGTCGGTGGCAACCTCGGCTCGCAGCTGAACTCGTACGGCGTCAACTGGTACCGATACGGAGAGAACATCGGCTGGTCGACCGCGAGCTGGCCGACGACATCGGCCAAGGCGATCTTCAACGCCTGGATGAACAGCTCCGGCCATCGCGCGTTGATCCTGAGCAGCCGGTTCAACTACGTCGGCGTCGGACTCGCCTATCGGTCGTCGAATCACAAGACGTTCTCCTCGGCGGTGTTCGCAGAGACGTCCGACCACACCAAGGCGGTGGGTCGGGTGACGAGTGCGAGGCGGTCCGGCGACGACGTCCGCTGGACGTGGAGCGGCTACGACCCGCGGCTGCAGACCCATACCGCGGGGCTGCGCGACTTCGACGTCATCTACCGCGTCGGGACGGGCGCGTGGCGACTCGTACGGAACAACACGACCGCGACGTCGATCAACATATCGAACCGGCCCACCGGCTACTACTCGATCAAGGTGCGCGCCACCGATCGGCGTGGCAATGTGGGCGCATGGAGCAGCGAGTCGCGTATCTGGGTCCCCTGACCCAAACATGAGGCGGCATCCGTTTGCCGCCGTCAACCTCATCAGCGACCCGATCCACGGGTATATCGAGCTCACCAAGCGGCTGACGGCTTCCGAGTCGTCAGCCGCTCGTCTGCCCGCCGAGGACGTGGCCGAGGAGGACCTCCTCGATACCGCGTGGCTCCAGCGACTCCGGCGGATCAGCCAACTCCAGAGTGCTCGGTGGGTCTTCCCGACCGCCGAGCATTCGCGCTTCACCCACGGTCTCGGCGTGATGCACGAGGCGGGTCTCTGGGCGCGGTCCCTGTATCCGAGTCTGCGGGCGGCGCTGGCCGGGTCCGGCGAGGGATCGATCCCGTCGGAAGGGCTCGTCACCGAGACGATGCGGATGGCCGGTCTGCTGCACGACGTCGGCCACGGGCCGTTCGCCCACTTCTTCGACGACCACGTCCTGTCGGCGTTCGATGCGCCCGACGACCCGCGCCGCCGTGGTCCAAAGCGGTTGACCCACGAGGACCTCAGCGGCGCGATCATCGGCGAGTTGGGCGGGATGTTGCGTGGCCTGCGGCGGGCGCCAGGCGCGGTCGCCGAGCGCGACGCGCTGGGCGACGGCGAGGCGATCGATCCCGCCTGGGTGGCGTTCCTCATCGCGAAGCCAGCGCTGAACGACCCGTCGATGCCGCGGTGGGTGCGCTGGCTCGCGCCGCTGCTGTCGGGCGTCTTCACGGTCGACAACCTCGACTACGTCCGACGCGACGCGTACCTGACGGGCGTGACCGCCGGACCCGTGGATGTCGAGCGACTGCGGCGGTACACGTTCATCGGCGCCGACGGGCTGACACTGTTCGAGCCGGGACTCGGCGCCCTCGAGATGTTCCTCAGCTCCCGGCGGTTCATGTACCAGCAGGTCTACTTCCACCGCACGGTGCGAGCGATCGACCTCGATCTCTCGGAAGTGTTCGGGCCGTCGATCCGGGCGATCTTCGGCGACGGCTCACCGGCCGACCGGCTCCCCGCCTATGCGGACCTCGACGAATACGCGTTGCTCCACCAGGCGGCTCGGTGGGCACGGGGACTGGATGTGGTCTCGGACGGCGATGCCGCGCCGGAGCCTGGCGATGGCCGGGTCACGCGGCAGCTCGCCGATGCCTGGCGGGCGATCCTCCTCCGGCAGCCGACGTGGCGTTCCGAGGCCGAGGTCCGGGCCGAGTACGAGGGCGGCGAGCCGCCACGTGACGTCGTGGCGGCACTGGGCGAGGCCGAACCTGGTCGTGTCGCCATCGACCTCGCGGTCGTTGACGCGCGGCCCGCCGACGCGACGGCCACGGACCGCCTGCTGGCACTCGAAGGTCGCGACGGCCGAACGATGTCGCTCTCAGCGGCGCTCTCGTCGATCCCCGCGTACTGGCTCGTGGGCCGCCGCTACCGACGCCGCTGACGCGAGCCGTGGACTGAGAGTCCATGCCACGGCGTGGAAGGGGGCTGAGCACGGGCGCTCGGGACGCTGGCGTGGACTGGGGATCGACGCCAGGCGGTCGAGGGCAGCGCAGTACCGTCCTCGGGATGCTGGCGTGGACTGGCAGTCCACAGGATCCTGGGGTCAGCGCGACGGCGACGGCGACGCGCTCTTCTTCGGCTTCTCGGCGTGCTGCGGCAGCACGATCAGCGGGTCGACTCGGGCGACCTGGAACGCGGGCACCTTCATCCGCTTCACCACGGCCGGCTCGATCGCCATCGTCCCGGTCTCGAGCGGGCTGAACAGGCCGTAGTGGATGTGGCAGCCGGATGCGCGACCGGTGGCACCCTCGTAGCCGAGGAGCTGCCCGGCCTTCACGGTCTGGCCCTTCTTCACCACGACCTTCCCGAAGTGCGCGTAGATGCTGCGATATCCGTTGCCATCGTCGATGACGACCGTGATCGGCAAGGTCCCCCACAGGTGTTTGCGGTCGAGCCTGTCGAAGTACGGCTGCAGATCGCCGACCCAGCCGATGTGCGCGTCGAACCTGCGTCCGGCCGCAAGCACCGTGCCGTCGTGTGCGGCCTTGATCCGGTCGCCGCAGAACGTGGCGAGGTCGATCCCGTCATGGAACGCCTGGCCCTCGACGACGCGCGAGCCCCATGGCGAAGGCCCGAACGGCAATGTGAGGCGGCCGTGCGGGAGCGGCGAGCGATACCCCTCGAGCGTTGCGGGCGCGGCGGGTGTCGGCGGTGCGGGCGGGCCTGGCACCTCGACCGGCGTCGGACGCGGCGTCGAGCGGATAGCCTGGGCCGGCGCCTGCGCGGCGGGCGTGGCGCGCATCGCGATCTGCGAAGGCGTCGCCACCGCTCCCTGGACCGCACCGGCCCGCCCGAACGGACCGTTCGCGAGCGTCGCGGCGATCGCCGCGGTGACGCCGACGACGACGACCAGACTCGCGGCACGGCGCACACGCCGCCGGCGTCGCGATCCATCGCGTTCGTCGAGCGGGCGTGGGAGGTTGGCGAGCGGACCCGGCTTGTGACCGGGGTGACGGGTCCCGGGCATGGGCGGCCATGGTATGCGAACCTGACGGGGAGATGGCCGAGACGACGTCACGCCCGCCCTTCGACGCCCCTGCATCCGCGTACGACCGCGGCTGGATCGCCGAGCACCTGGCCGAGGAACGCCACGCCAGCTCGATCCTCGGCGAGATCCGGGAGGTGGTCTTCGGGCTCCAGGACGGGCTCGTCTCGACGCTCGCGGTCGTGGCGACCGTCGCCGGCGCGTCAGGTCAGGCGTTCCCCGTCGTCGTCGCGGGCGTCGCCAGTGGCCTTGCCGGCGTGTTCTCGATGGCGGCCGGCGAATACATCGGCAGCAAGAGCCAGCGTGAGATCTTCGACGCCCAGATCCACGACGAGCGGCACGAGGTCGACGAGCGCCCCGGCGAGGCAGAGGCCGAGGTCGCGTACATGCTCGCCGAGGAGGGGCTCGGTGACGAGGATGCGGCGAGGGTCGCGGCGCTGATGGCTCGTCACCCCGAGGTGCTGCTGCGGACGATGGTCGTGCGCGAGCTCGGCATCCAGGTCGATGATCCGGGTGGGAGCGTCATCCGGGGCGCGCTGCTCATGGGTGCTGCGTTCGGGATCGGCGCCCTCGTGCCAGTCCTCCCGTTCCTCATCCTGCCCTTCGCGGTCTCACTCCCGGCCGCCGCCATCGCGACAGGACTCGTGCTCTTCGGGGTCGGCGTCGTGAAGAGTCGCTGGACCCATCGTTCCGCGCTGTCCTCGGGGCTCGAGGTCTTCGCACTGGCGGCCTTTGCCGGGATCGCCGGCTACCTGTTCGGGACGGTGTTGCCGCAGCTCCTCGGTGTCGCGGGGATCAGCGCGGGCTAGCCGCTAGCGGAGACGCTCGGTCAGCCGGATGCTGACCGAATCGCCCTCCTGCTTGTCGATCACATCGCGAAGGTCGGCCTTGATCGGCAGCTTGTGGGTCCCGTCGCCCATCGGCATGAACGAGCTCCGGAACGGATGCCCGTCGACCGTCCCGGCGACCTTCACGAGTCCGCCCGTGCCGAAGTAGTCGCGACTCCAGTCGGTCACGACGTAGGTCCAGCCGCCCTTCGCCGGGCTCTTGACGAGCGGGGCGGTGAAGGCCTTGTCGAGTGTCGTCACGAGCGTCTCCTCTCAGACCTGGCCGTACATGAGCGACCCGGGCGTCGTCAGCTGCTGGCCCGATTCGAGCCAGGTCTTGAGGCCTGACAGGATCATCGGCCAACCGCCATAGATCTCCTCCGGCGCGTCCTCGCGGAGCTGGTCGTGGGTGACGATCAGGCGGCACGAGTCGCCGACCGGTTGGATCTCCCATGTGACCCGCGACGTCGCCTCGGCTCTGGCCTCGTCGCTCCACAGCACATTCATCGACTGGACCAGTGTGCGCGGCGGGTCGACGACGAGGTTCTCCCCCTCCGCGAGCGGCCCGTCCGAGCCGGGGTGGACCAGCCGGTACCCGGACCCCTGGCTCCAATCGGACTGCGCACTCACGCCGAAGTGGTACTTGGCGCGGATCTCCGGGTCGGTGATGGCCTCCCAGAGACGCTCGGGCGTGGTTCGGATGTAGATCTCGAACACCTTCTCCATCGCTGACTCCATTTCCCGCTTCAGGCCGGCCAGCCCGGCAGCCCACGGTTCGGTGTACGTGCTGATCCAACGGTCGTGGATGAGTCGGATCGGGACGGCATTGAGGAAGTGGAACTTCTCGCGGCCACGACGCTTCGTGACGACGAGCCCCGCCTCCTCGAGAAGCCGCAGGTGCTTCGCGACGCCGACCCTCGTCATGCCGTGCCCCTCGCTCAGCGAGACGAGCGTCTGACCGTCGCGCTCGGTCAGCGCGTCCAGGAGGGCCCGGCGGGTGGGGTCGGCGAGCGCCCGGAAGACGTCATCCACGCCGCCGATAATAGGAAACCAAATGGTTTCCTGTCAAGCGCGCAGCGAGAGGTTCGCGTACGTCGTCATCCGTTCCATCCTCCCTGGCCGCGGATCGCCGCCCGTACACGGTCAGGGGTGGCTGGCAGGTGGTCGATCCGGACCCCGGTCGCGTGGCGGATCGCGCCGAGGATCGCCGGCGCGGTCGGGATGAGTGCCGGCTCGCCGACGCCCTTCGCGCCGTAGGGACCGGCGGGCTCCGCGTCCTCGACGAGGATCGTCTCGATCGGCGGGATGTCGCCGATCGTGGGGATCAGGTAGTCGTGGAGGTTGTCGGTCCGGCCTGCGACGTACTCCTCCATCAGCGCGAACCCGAGGCCCTGCGCGATGCCGCCATGGATCTGACCCTCGACGAGCATCGGATTGATCGCCCGGCCCACATCGTGGGCAGCGACGATCCGCCGAACGACGGTGGTCCCGAGCTCGGTGTCGACATCGACGACCGCGATCTGCGCCCCGAATCCGTACGTCTCGTAGGGGACGCCCTGACCGTCGCCGTCGAGCGGCGTCGTCCGTGGGTCGTAGCTCCCCTCCCCGATGAGGATGCAGCCGTCCTCGTCTTCCGGAAGTGCGCTGAGGTCTGGCCCGGCCATCTCGATCCGATTCACCAGGTCCGCGGCGGCTTGCCGGGTCGCGTTGCCCGACACGAACGTCTGCCGCGACGCCGAGGTCTTGCCCGCGTCGGCGGTCCGGTCGGTGTCGCCTGTGACGAGGTCGATGGCGCCGAACTCGACATCGAGGGCATCGGCCGCGATCTGGCTGAGGATCGTCGACGAGCCCTGGCCGATGTCCTGCGCGCCGCTGAAGAGGACGTATCGACCATCGCGACGGAGGCCGATCCGGATCGTCGACGGATTGGGGAGTGACGTGTTGCCGATGCCGTACCACATCGCCCCGATGCCGACGCCTCGTCGGACGGGCGCTCCTGCCGTCTCGGCGTCCGAGTTGAGCCGGCGCGCGTCGTCGATGGCGTCTTCCCAGCGCGGCCGGAGCGCTTCGAGGCACGGCGCGAGCCCGGCACTCGCTTCGAGCACCTGCCCGGTCGCGGTCGCCGAACCGGCACGGAGGGCGTTGCGGAGGCGGATCTCGAGACGATCGATGTCGAGCCGGTCGGCGACGTCATCCACGAGCGCCTCATGTGCGACCGCGGCTTGCGGCACGCCGAACCCGCGGAACGCCCCGCAGATCGGACCGTTCGTGTAGATCGCGCGGGACGTGGCCCGGACCGCTCCGACCTCGTACGGGCCGGCGGCATGGACCGGCACGCGGTTCGCCACGGTCGGCCCCCACGACGCGTACGCGCCCGTGTCGAAGTCGCCGTGGAAGTCGAAGGCGGTGAACCGACCCTCGGCGTCGGCACCGAGCGTCGCCGTCATCACGGCCGGGTGGCGCTTCGTCGTCGAGCGCATCGACTCCGGGCGCGTGTAGACGCACCGGACCGGACGCCCGATGACCCATGCGGCGACCGCGACCAGCGGCTGGATCGCCATGTCGAGCTTGCCGCCGAAGCCTCCCCCGCACGCTGTCGGGACGATCCGCACGTGCTCCCGCGCGATGCCAAGGACGAGCGCGACCTCGTCGCGGTCCATGTAGGGCGTCTGGGTCGAGACGACGACCGTCATCCGGTCGCCTTCCCGGACCGCGTAGCCGGCCTCCGGCTCGATGTAGGCGTGCTCGACGTGACTCGTCCGGAACGTGCCGGTCGCCGTCGCCGCGGCGGCCTCGAGCGCTGCCGGGACGTCTCCGCGAGCCACGCGACCGGCGGTCAGGATGTTGCCGGGCGAGCCGTCGTGCAGTGGCGGCGCGTCGGCAGCCACAGCATCGACCGGGTCCATCAACGGATCGAGCGGCTCCCAGGCGATCGGCAGCTCGTCGTCCGGTATCGCCGCGACCGTCGCCGCATCCCCGACGAGCGCTGCGACAGCCTCCCCTCGATAGCGCACGTAGCCGTCGGCGATCACCGGTTGATCCTTGCCCGTCGCATAGATGCCGTAGCGGTTCTGGCCGGGGACATCGGCGGCGAGGAGGATGCGCTCCAGCCCTGGATGAGCAGCGTGGAGCGAAGCGAGATCCCCGATCGAGAACCGAGCGTGCGCATGCGGCGACCGCACAGCCCGCAGATGGAGGACACCGCTCGGCGCACGGTCAGCGCCGAACGTGCTCCGGCCGGTCACCTGGTCGACCCCATCGACCCGACCGATACGGGCGCCGACGGCCTTGCCTGCCGACGGCATCAACCCCGACGCCGCGCCATCCGTCGCCCGGACCGCCTCGATGACCTTGCGATAGCCGGTGCAGCGACACAGGACGCCCCCGAGTGCATCGAGGACCTCCCCCTCGGTGGGATCGGGTCGAGCAGAGAGCAGCGCGTCAGCGGCCATCAGCATCCCCGGCGTGCAGATGCCGCATTGGGCGCCGCCGTGGCGGATGAAGGCCGCCTGGACCGGTGCCAGCTCGCCGTCCCGTGCCAACCCCTCGACGGTCGCCACCTCCCGACCCTCGATCTGACCGACGGCCACGAGACACGCGCAGACGGCCTCGCCGTCCAGTCGGACCGTGCATGCTCCACAGTCCCCGGCATCGCAGCCGACCTTCGTGCCGGTGAGACCGAGGTCGTCGCGAAGCACCTCGGTGAGGCGACGGATGGGCGGCGCGTCGACGGTCACTTGGGCGCCATCGACCCGGAATGTCGTCATGCGAGCAGCTCTCTCACCGCTCGGCGAACGAGCGTCAGGGCGACGTCTCGTCGATACGCCGCGGTCCCGCGGACGTCATCGATGGGCGCGAGGCCGGCGAGGTCCACCGCCTCGATGCTCTCGGCGAGCGACGGCGAGGCCGATCGCCCCGCGAGGCGAGCCTCCGCAGGCTCGACCCGCGCCGGAACCTCGGAACACGCGCCGACCACGATGCGCGCCGATGCCACGCGTCCGTCTGGCGCCACATCGATCACTGCCGCGACGCTCGCGATCGAGATCACGAGGTACGCCCGCGAGCCGAGCTTGAGGAACGTGGATCGGGCGGTCGCCGACGGCTCGGGAACGAGGATCGCCGTCACGAGCTCATCCGGCCGTCGCACCGTCCGCCGATTCCCGACCACGAACTCGCCGACCGGCACCTCCCGGCGATCCGCCGCGGACGACAGCTCGACCCGCGCGTCGAGCGCCATGAGATTCGGCAGCCCATCGGCCGCCGGCGATGCATTGCACAGGTTGCCGGCGAGCGTCCCGCGGTTCTGGATCTGGACGCCGCCGATCGACCGGGCGGCCCCCTTCAGCCCGTCGAACGCCGGCGGGAGGTCCGCCCGCACGAGGTCGGTCCACGTGGCCAGTGCCGGGATCCGGACGAGGCCATCCGCGAGGGTGATCGCGCGGAGCGACGGCAACCCGGTGACGTCCAGGACGTCGTCGGTGATCGGGCGACCGACCGCCGCCGGGTACACGTCCGTGCCGCCCGCGAGCATCGTCCACGGCCGCTCGGCGAGGGCGGCGAGTGCCTCGTCGAGGCTCGTCGGACGCAGGTAGTCGGCCATGACGTCAGTCGCGCAGGCGCGGTAGCACGTCCGAGGCGATCCGCTCCAGCGTCGCGATGTCCCAGTCGAGCGGGTTGAGGATGACGTGCTCCACGCCACCGAGTGCCTCGATCTTGCCGCGGATCCGGTCGGCCAGCGCCTCGGCCTCGCCGAGCAGGTAGAACTCCTGCCAGTACTCGAGGTCCATACCCGAGAAGACACGGAACTTCGGCGCGGCGCTGTCCGGCGACTCGCCCGGGCCGAGGACGTGGATGAAGTTCGAGTAGACCTTGGTCATCTCGTCCGGGTCGCGGTCGAGGCCTGCCATCTCCTCCCGGATGATCGCCCAGTCCCCCGCGACCATCTCGGCCGTCGCCGACGAGTGGGGTACCCACGTCGAGGCGTACTTCGCGATCCGTCGCAGCACGGGCCGGATCGTGTCCACCGACTGGCCGTAGATCTTCTCGGAGGGCTGCGTGCCGCCGCCGATCCAGATCGGGGGATGCGGCTTCTGCGCCGGCTTCGGGTCGATCGTGAGGCCATCGAATCGGTAGAACTCACCCTCGTACGAGACGTCGTCACCCGCCCATAAGGCCGTGATCGCCTCGAGCATCTCGTTCATCCGCCGCCCGCGTTCCTTGATCGGGATGCGCAGCGCGGCGAACTCGCCCGGATGCCAACCGACACCGACTCCGAGGATCGACCGGCCGCCAGACAGGACGTCGAGCGTCGCCCATTCCTTGGCGAACGCGACCGGGTCGCGGAACGGCAGCACGAGCACGAGCGTGCCGAGCCGCATCGTGCGCGTCACGCCAGATAGCGCGGAGAGCAGCGAGATGGGCTCGAGCCAGGTCGTGCGGTACGCGGGTGGCGCGACCAGCAGATGGTCGATCAGCAGAGC
>DATHTG010000151.1:0-7639 GCA_035463515.1 Candidatus Limnocylindrales bacterium | reverse complement strand
CGACCGTCGCCGAGCCATCGCGCGGCGCCCGTTGCCGCGAACGCGGGTCCGACGTCGCGCTGGTCGTCGGCGACACCGACGAGGAGTGCTGGGCGGCCCAACGCTGCCACCTCGACCTTGATCGTGCCGGCGGAGATCACCGCAAGGTCGGTCTGACGCACCAGATCGGGCAGGTCGCCAGGGTCGGGTCGGATGTCCACGCCGGGCGGTCGTGCCCCTCGATATCCGTGACCGACGACGATCGCCGCCGACCATCGCGGATCGGCCCCGACGAGCCCCCCGATGCGGGCCGTCACACCTGCGGGATCGCTGCCACCGAAACACACCAGGACGCTCGGTCGTGACCGCGACGGCAGCCGGGCGTCATCGCCGGCCGCCTCGATCGATCGACGCCACCGCGCTCCGATCGGCACCCACCGATAGCCGGCGAGGACACGGTCGGTGGCTGCCGCCCCGTGCCATCGCTCCGCCGACGGCTGCACCACGATCTCGGCTTGGCCAATGAACGCCTCCACGTCGTCGAAGACGACGAGTCGGTTCAGCGCGTACGCTTCCGCCGCAGCCGTCGGATCGGGTCGATCGATGACGACGACACACCCTGGTCCCACGGGCGTCCCGGGAGACACGATCCCGATCCGGGCCGCGACGGCGCGACCCAACTCCGTCGGACTCAGGACCGACACGTCGACTTCGAGCTCCAAGGTGATCCGGTCCGGCCACTGCGCCTCAGCCAGTGACAGTGCACGAGAGAGGTGACCGTGCCCGATGTCCGGGCCGGCCGCGGTCACCAGCCGGACGTCGGGGGACACCTCAGCGACGCGCGAGCAGTTGCCAGGTCACGCGGTCGAAGCCGGAGTCGGCATCGAGGAAGCCCTCGTCGACCACACTCAGCTCCGGGTGAAGAGTCCGATAGATATCGGCGTAGTCACGGCGGAACAGCGCGCCCGTCTCGCCGTGGTACGGGACGGCCTCCGTCTGCGGAGCGTGATATTCGCCCCACAGCACATAGGAACGGGCGCACCGGGCGATCTCCGCGATCACGGTCGCAAGCGACTCTTCCGGCTGGTGGATCAACACCCCCATCGTGAACGCGAGGTCGACGAAGCCGTCCCTGAACGGCAGCAGGCGCGCGCGACTGCGGACGATGTTGGCGCCTGGCGCGTTGATGCGCGCGCGAGCGATCGCGACGTCGTTGACATCGATCCCCCACACGTCGGCCGGTTCGAGGCGTTGCACCAACGGAGCAAGGTTGCCGCCCTGGCCGCAGCCGACCTCCAGCACCGATCGGATGCCGTGGCGGTCGACCAGGTCGTGCCAGAACGCGGCTCTACGGCCGTCGAGGACGGCATTCCGATCCGCGTAGCGCTTCCCGAAATCGCCTGCCCACAGGCGTTCGAGACGCTCTGCCTCGTCCATCAGAACATGTCCCACGACAATGGCTCATGACGGTCGATCGCACGACGTGCCGTCCTGCCGATGACCTTGTCCATGTCGGCGACCTCGATCCCGGTGCCGGGTCGGAGGACAGCCACGTCGTCCGGCGCGACGACCGCTCCCGAGGCGATCGGTCGAGCCGCGAACAGCGACCGCCGTGCCGTCACATACAGGTCGTCCTCGGCCGGCGCTCGGCGTTTGACGCCGTCGCCGAGCGCCGCCTCGGTATCCCGGATCGCGCGGACCATCTCGGTCAGCTCGTCCGGCTCGAGCGCGAAGCGGTGGTCTGGCCCCGGCCTGCCGCGGTCGGTCGTGAAGTGCTTCTCGATGACGGCCGCACCAAGCGACGTTGCGACGACGGGCGCGAGCCAACCGGGTGTGTGGTCGCTCCAGCCGACGGGCACCCGGAAGGCCTGGCGCATCGTTTCGATCGCGCGCAGGTTCAGGTCGGAGAATGGCGGCGGGTAGTTGACCACACAGTGGAGGAGGATCAACTGCTCGTTGCCGGTCTCACGGACGACGTCGACCGCGGCCTGGACGTCGGCCAGATCGGCCATCCCCGTGGAACAGATCAGCGGCTTGCCGCGCGATGCGACATCGCGGATCAGAGGCAGATGCCAGAGTTCGTACGTCGCGATCTTGAAGGCCTTGACCCCGAGCCCATCGAGCAGATCGACGGCGTCGTGGTCGAACGGCGTCGACAGGAAGTCGAGTCCCTGTCCAGCGGCATGCTCGGCGAGCGTGGCGTGCCACTCGCGCGGAAGCTCGAGTTGGCGGAACAGATCCGACATCGTCTGACCTGGCGGAAGGATCGCATCCAGGTATTCAGCCCGCGTCGCTGTCTCGGCGACGATGAGGTCGGAGCGGAACGTCTGGAACTTCACAGCGTCGGCGCCCGCGGCCGCCGCCGCGTCGATCAGGCGCCTGGCCTGGTCCAGGTCCCTGTCGTGGTTCGATCCCGCTTCCGCGATGATGTAGACAGGCGCACCCGCCCCGACCGGGCGGTCGCCGATCCGCACGACGTCCACCCTAGGTGGCCCCCGACGCAGCCTCGGCCCGCTCCGATGCCGACGCCTTGCGGGGGAGGCAGAGGTAGAAGGTCCGGTTGGGCAGCGTCGGTGGGACGAGCGCCAGGACGGTCCCGAAGCCGCAGTCGTACAGCATCCGCACGAGGTCGGGTTGGGTCGCCCAGAACGACGTCGCATTGCCCCACGCCGCCCGCGGCGAGTCCTCGAGCGACGTCGGATGGTCCTCGGGGATCTCGCGGAACGTATGGCCCGCGTAGCCGCCCTCGTCATGTGTCGGCGAGGTGGAGTGATGGGTGTCGAGGATCGTCACCGCGTGCGAACAGCGCCGCAGCAGGTCCAGTTGATCGGCGAGCTCCATGTGGTAGAGGAGGCCCATCAGCAGGACGACGTCGAAGCCGCTGACGTCGGTCTCGCGGACATCTTGCTGGATCCAGGAGATGCCCGGCGTCATGGGCATGCGCACGGTTCGTGCGTCGACGCCCGTCACGTCCCAACCCATGTCTTGGGCGGCGATCGAGAACACGCCGTTCCCGCACGCCAGATCGATCAGCCGTCCGGGCGGGAAGAGTGCGAGCAACTCGCGCAGGATCGCCTCGCGTCCCTCGAAGCCCCCGCGCGTCGGGTCGTAGACCCAGTCGATCTTCGGGCGCTGCGGCTTCGGTTCGGGGTTGGGAGCCGCTTGCTTGGGCGGCGGCGTGGGCCGCAGACCCAGCCGACGGGCGACGCGACGCGCGAACGATCGGATCACCTGTCGCCCTCCTCCTTGCGCCGCTCGGAACGGCCATCGCCGGCCGAAGCTCCGCGGCCCATGCTAGCCCCCGCGCCCGTGCTCTGACGGCTGTCCGGCCTGGCAGCGATGCCGTCCTGGGTCGCCTCGGACGAGCGCGACGAACGCTGCGCGACAGCGGCGTTGATCTCGAGCAGCGCGGGCTCGTCCTCGATGATCGCTTCGAGCTCGCCGAGGTCGACGGGTGCGCCATGTCCGAGGCGGGCGGCGAGCGAGCGGGCGAACGCGAGGTCGGCCTCAGTGTCGACCGTGTACCGAGCGGTCGCAGCCACGGGTCGCCCGGCGCCGGCTCGTTCGACCCGTCCGATCCGGAACCGTTCGGGCTGGCGATACAGGAAGGGCATCACGTGCTCGCGATCCGCGTCGTCGACGGCCTCACGCTGGGCGATCGCAAGGGCCGAGAAGCGGCACGCCTCGGCTGCGATGCCAAGCGGCCATCCATCGATGCCGACGTAGTCGAGGTCGCCCTCGACGAGTCGGCGGACCTGTGCCGAGGCGACTCCCGGATCCGCGAACGCGTTGTCGGCGGTCTGTCGGACGACGACGTCGGGCTCGAATGGCGCGACGGCCTCGAAGCAGCGCGCCAGGACATCACGGACGGATCCGCGATGGACGTGGACGCCCAGGTCCTCCGCCAGTGAGGCGACGGCGTCGTCGTCTGGCGAGGTGGTCGTCGCGACGACCACCGTCGACACGGCGCGGATCGCTTCCACGCCACCGATCGTCCAGGCGAGCAACGGGGCACCTTCGATCGGCTCGAGGACCTTTCCGGGCAGCCGCGTGGATCCCATGCGCGCCTGGATGACCGCCACCACGACGGGCGGTCGCGTCGAGCCGACGTCGTCAGCCACCCGCCGACGTGCTGAATGCCCGGGCCTCGTACGGCCCGCCGAAGCCCATATCCCGGTCAAGGCTCCGGTGCGCGACCTGGCGCATGCCGAGTGCCTCGAAGATCGCGCGGTAATCGCGCGGCACGTGCCGTTGGGAGACGTGCTGCTCGTCCTCGATGGTGATGATCGTCGACTTCGCGACGCGGACCATCTCGGCGAAGACCCATTCGCTGTCGGGGTGGATGTGCTCGAGCACCGCCATCGTGTAGACCGTGTCGAACGCATCGTCCCCGATCGCCTTGATGGCCTCCTCGACGGGCGCGTTGATGAGCTCGGTCGCCGCCGCCATCTCCGGATAGGTCCGCCGCAGCGCGTCGAGCGCGTCGCCGTTGATCTCGATCCCGGCCAGACGGTGGTAGCCGGCGTCGAAGATGTGGGCGAGGTTGCGACCGACGTTGCAGCCCACCTCGAGGATGGTCGACTCCGGCGATATGTAGGGTCGCGCGAACTCGAGGAGGAATGCGCTTCGACCGGGATGCTCGATGTACCGCTCCGGCCGATTCGTCGCGTCGGGATCGCGCCAGAAACTGTGCAGGTCGTCCTTCGGCAGCAGGGCGGGCGGTGTCCGAGGCGGCTTGCTCCCGGGCGTGGCCGGGCGTCGCTCCTTGGACGGCGCGGCCGATCGGCGGCCGAACGCGCGACGGATCAGGTCCATGTCGCTCCTCGTTCGTGGGTGACGCCATATGCCTCCGCGACCTTGTCGAGCGCGGCGATGACATCGTCGACATCGGTATCGGTCATCCCGGCATGGAGGGGCAGCGTGAGCAGGCGCTCGTACTCGGCCTCCGCGACCGGGAACGCCAGGCCATGGAACCGCTCCCGGTAATAGGGATGCGTGTGGATCGGGATGTAGTGGACGTTGACGCCGATGTTCTCGGCCCGGAGTGCCCGGAACACGGTCCCTCGGTCCGCCCCGAGTCGGTCGAGCCGGAGTCGGCCAAAGAGGAAGTGCCACGCGGGTCGCGCGTCGTCGGCGACGACCGGGAGCTCGACGATCGGGTGGGAGCCAAGTCGCTCGAGATAGCGCGCCGCGAGCGCCCGGCGCCGAGCCAGGAACTCGTCGAGGCGGCGGATCTGCGATGACCCGAGGGCCGCGCCGATGTCGGTGAGTCGGTAGTTGTAGCCGAGCTCGACCATCGCGTACGTCCAGTCCCGTCGCTCCGACAGTTCGGTGGAGATCCCATGGTTCCGGAAGCGCCGCAGACGCTCGGCCAGATCGTCACGATCCGTCAGCACCGCTCCGCCTTCACCGGTCGTCATGATCTTGGCGGGGTGCAGGCTGAGGACGGTCATGTCGGCGAGGGTGCCGACCGACCGGCCGCCGCGCGACGCCCCGAGCGAGTGCGCCGCGTCGGCGATGACGGTCAGCGAGCCGCCAGGCACGTCGGACGCGACGCGCCGCAAAGCGTCGTAGTCGGCAGGATGGCCCGCATAGTCGACCGCGAGGATCGCTCGCGTCGCTGGGCCGATGGCGCCCGCGACCGCGTCGGGCGAGATCAGGAGGTCCCCGGCCGTGACGTCCGCGAACTTCGGGGTCGCGCCGGCGTATAGGACCGCGTTCGCCGTCGCGACGAAGCTCATGGGCGTCGTGACCGCCTCGTCTCCGGGCCCCAGGCCGGCGGCGACGACCGCCCCGTGCAAGGCCGCCGTCCCGGAGCTGAACGCGACGGCATGGCGGACGCCGGTCGCCTCCGCAAGCATCACTTCGAACGCCGGCACGCGCGGGCCGGTCGTGAGCCAGTCCGATCGGAGCGCGGCAGCGACCGCTGCGACGTCTTCGTCCGAGATGACCTGGTGGGCGTATGGCAGGAACGTCGCTCGGACAGGGGTCCCGCCGTCGACGGCCAGGCGGGTCGCTGCGCCGGTTCCCATCAGTGCACCGGGACTCCCGCGCCGAGCCGCTCCTCCATCCAGCTTCGGACGCGGGCGAGTCCCTCCGGCAACGACACCGTCGGCTGCCAACCCAGCATCTCGCCTGCCTGTGTCGGGTCCGATCGCAGGACCGCGATCTCACTCTGCGGGTGGATGTGCGGGACATGCACGATCCGGGAGGGATCGGGTTCGATCAGCGCCGCGAGCTCGTTGACGCTGACGTCCACGCCGGTGCCTGCATTGAGGATGCGCCCGACCGCCCGATCCGACGTCAGCGCCTGCACGACGAAACGCGCGCAGTCCTCGACGTACAGCAGGTCGCGCGTCTGGGTCCCGTCGCCGTAGATCCGAAGCTCCTCGCCGAGGATCGACCGTCGGGTGAAGATCGCGACGACGCCGCCCTCCCCGACCGAACGCTGGAACGGGCCGTATGTGTTGAAGGGCCGGATCACGGTCGTCGGGAGCCCGTACGCGTGGTGATACGAGAGCGTCAGCGCCTCGCCGGCGAGCTTGGAGGCTGCGTATGGGGAGGCCGGCTTCGTGGGATGCGTCTCGTCGATGCCGCCGCGGTCGGCCCGGTCGTACACCATGCACGTGCTCATGAACAGCATCCGGGCGCCGGTCGCCCGAGCCGCCTCGAGCACGTTGAACGTGCCGACGACGTCGTTCTCGAACGTCGTCACCGGGTCGTCGATCGACTCCTGGACGGAGATCGACGCGGCGAGATGGGCAACGGCATCGACCTGCTCGACCCAGCGTCGGCACGCGGCGGCGTCGCGGATGTCGCCGTGCTCGAATGCCCGCATCCCGGGCCGCGCCGCGAAGTCGTCGAGCGACCGCTCATCGCCGGTCACGAGGTTGTCGATGGGCAAGACCTCGTGCCCATCGTCGAGCAGGGCACCGACGACCCATCGTCCGATGAACCCGGCCGCGCCCGTGACGAGCACCCTCACGCGAGGATCCCGGCGCGCCGCTCCGACTCGAAGGACTCCTCGACCAGGCGACGCACAGCGTCGAGTTCGAGCGGCGGGACACGGTCGGAGCGGTAGGCGCCGGCAGGCGCCGAAGGCAGGTCCGCGTATGCCGCGCGAACCCCGGGCGCGAGCTCGATCGACGGCAGGACCGCGAACATCTCGCCGAGGTCTACGGCACGAGACGCCTCGTCGTCTGTCATGAGCTCCTCGTACGCCTTCTCGCCGGCGCGTGGCTCGATCGGCTCGCGCTGGATCTCCGACGGCCGGAGGTCGTGGGCCGGCGCGACGACATCGATCACGGCGCTGATGAGGTCGTCAAGCCGGGCGACCGGCATCTTGAAGACGAACACCTCGCCGCCGCGCGCGACGTCTGCCGCCTTGATCGCGAGCTCCACCGCCCGATCCACGCTCATGATGAAGCGCGTCATGTCGGGGTCGGTGACCGTGACAGGCCCGCCGTTGGCGATCTGCCGCGAGAACAATTCGAGCGCCGATCCGCGTGACCCGAGGACGTTCCCGAACCGCACGCTCGCGAACGTGGTCTCGTGCGTCCCCCGGTAGTTCGTCGCTGCGCTCACGAGCTTCTCGGCGAGGAGCTTGCTCGCGCCCATCACCGACGTCGGGTTGGCTGCCGTATCCGACGAGGTGAGGATC
>DATHTG010000150.1:0-6060 GCA_035463515.1 Candidatus Limnocylindrales bacterium | reverse complement strand
CATTCGCGGCCGCGATCTCGCCGAACGTCCGCGCATCGTCGACGAGCGGCGGGAAGAAGTCGACCGTGCCGATGACCGCGAGATCATCACTCAGCCGATAGGCGGCGGCGTCGTCGGGTGGCTGGAGGCCAGCGATGAGCTCCTCGGGCGCCGTGGCCGCGCCGAGCCCGGTCAGCGCCTCGGAAAGGAGGTCCGCGCCGAGCTTGGCGGCGCAGCCGCCGCAGTCGGTCAGGGTCGTGAGCCGCAGGCTCCGGACCTCGGAAAGGCTCGCCATCCGTTGATGATGGCACGCTCCGGGCTACCATCCCGGGGGAGCGGATGGGTCCCGGTGGGTCCCCCGGTCTTCAAAACCGGTGACGCCGCGCTCGGCGTGGCGTGGTGGGTTCGACTCCCACGCGTTCCCGCCAGGAGGACCGATGTCGACGAAGCCGGCCGTCCGCCCGCGTCCGCCGAGCGTCGAAGCCGTCCTGAAGCGTCTCCGCGAGAGCGCCGACGGCGTCGACCACGACGCGCTGACGGCGGTCGCCCGCGCGGTGGTCGACGAGGAACGCGCCAACCTCGAGAGAGGCGGCGCTCCTCGCGACCCTGACGCCCTCGCCGCGGACGCGCGCGACCGACTCGGGCGCTTCGCGGACGCCGGGCTCGTCCCGGTGATCAACGCGACCGGCGTGATCATCCACACGAACCTCGGCCGCGCGGCGTGGCCCCCGTCCGTCGCAGAGGTGGTCGCCGGCCTGACCCAGCAGTCCCTGCTCCTGGAGCTCGATCGCGATACCGGGCGTCGCGGTGCCCGCGCCCGGATCGCCGAGGACCACCTCGTCGCCCTGACTGGTGCCGAGGACGCGCTCGTCACGAACAACAACGCCGCGGCACTGGCGCTCGCGGTCGGGCTGGTCGGTCGAGGCGGCGTGGTCGTCTCGCGCGGAGAGCTGATCGAGATCGGCGGCGGCGTCCGGGTGCCCGAGATCATCCGCCGCGCCGGGGCGAAGCTGATCGAGGTGGGGACGACGAACCGCACTCGTGCGGCCGATTTCGAAGCGCCCCTACGCGATGGCAAGGCGAAGGCGGTCCTCCGGGTCCATCCGTCGAACTTCGCGATGCGTGGCTTCACCGAGCAACCGGACCAGCGTGAGCTCGCAGCGCTGGCCCATGGCTATGGCGCGATGGTCATCGACGACCTCGGCTCTGGCGCTCTCCTCGACACCGCGGCGTTCGGCCTTGCCCACGAACCGCTCCCATCCGAGCGTCTCGTCGCGGGCTCCGACGTCGTGACGTTCAGCGGCGACAAGCTCGTCGGCGGTCCGCAGGCGGGTCTCGTCGTCGGTCGCGCGGACCTCATCGGGCGGATGCGACGCGATCCGCTCGCGAGGGCCATGCGCCCAGACAAGGCCACCATGGCAGGCGTCGCGTTGACGCTCGGTCTGTATCGGGCCGGTCGCGCCACGACGACGATCCCGATCTGGCAGATGATCTCCGCCCCGGTCGCCGACCTGCGAGCGAGAGGGGCGGCGCTGGTGGACCGCCTGGGGTCGTCCGTGGAGCTGGTCGACGTCCGGTCCACCGTCGGCGGCGGGTCGCTTCCCGGCGAGACGTTGCCGTCGGTGGCGCTGGGGCTGGGGGCGCGGTCCGCGGATCGGTCGCTGGCCGCGCTCCGGCGTGGCTCACCGGCGGTCATCGGTCGCATCGAGGCTGGGCGCGTCGTCCTCGATCTGCGCACGGTCCCGCCCCAGGCCGACGAGGCGCTGGCGTCGGCGGTGACCGCGATCCTTCGATGACACTCGTCGTCGGGACGGCCGGCCACATCGATCACGGCAAGACGACCCTGTTGCGGGCGCTGACCGGCATCGACGCCGACAGGCTGCCCGAGGAGCGCCGGCGGGGCATGACGATCGACGTCGGCTACGCCCACCTGACGACCGACGACGGGGACGCGATCGACTTCGTCGACGTGCCAGGACACGATCGGCTGGTCGGCAACATGTTGGTCGGCGCCGGCGAGATCGATGCGGTGATGCTCGTGGTCGCCGCGGACGACGGGCCACGCGCCCAGACGCTCGAGCACCTCGCGTTGCTCGATGCGCTGGGGATCACGCGCGGACTGGCGGTCGTCACGAAGGCCGACGCGGTGCCTCCGGAGCGACTCGCTGCGGTCACCGCTGAGGTCCAGCGCCTGCTCGCGCCGACGTCGCTTGCTGGTTCCCCGGTCCTGCCCGGCTCGGGCGCCACTGGCGAGGGGCTGGATGCCGTCCGGGCCGCCCTGGTCACCCTGCGCGACCGCACGAGCGTCGAGGAACGACCGCCGACCCTCGCGATCGACCGGGCGTTCTCGGTCAAGGGCCGCGGCGCCGTCGTGACCGGCACGCTTCGAGGTGGACCCCTGACACGCGAGACGACGCTTCGGCTGCTCCCAGCCGATCACGAGGTCCGGATCCGCGAGATCCAGGTCCACGGCTCGAGCGTCGGATCGGTCGAGGCGGGTGGGCGCACGGCGCTGAATCTCGGCGGCGTGGCGGGCGAGCTGGCGCGCGGGATGGTCGTGACTGCGGACCCCGACGTCGTGGTCACCGACCGGATCCTGGCGGCCTTCGACACGCCGCTCGCCGACCGCGTCCGCGGTCGTGTCCACGTCCACACCGCGGCGGTGGACGGCGGGGTGGGCCGCTCCGGACGAGACGCCCTCACGCTCGACGACGGGCGTGCCGCCGGGATCGTGCGGCTGAGCGATCCAGTCGCCCTTCGACCCGGGGAGCGCTTCGTGCTGCGCCGCGGTGTGTCGATCGCGCCAGTCGGCGGCGTCGTCCTGGACGCGCGACCCCCGCGCGGGATCTCCCGGCGTCGACAGACGCCGGACCGTGTGTCGGCCCTCGGGCGCCGTGAGCCAGGCTCCCGGCTCGCGCTGCACGGACTTGCCGACGGCGCGATCGCCGCGGACGTGGTCGCGGCCGCGGAGGAGTCCATGCTCGCGGCGATCGGCTCCGAGGCGCCGGTCGCCACGGCTCGTGCTGCCGCGGCGCGTGCGTTGCGACGTCTCGTGACTGCTCGCCGAGACGAGGCAACCGGGGCCGGCGCCGCCGTCCTGGGGAACGCCGTGAGCGCCGGCCGGCTGATCCGCGACGGCGACATCGTTCGTCTCCCAGGCGCGGCCCGGACCACCAGGGATCCGCGCGTCGACGACGCCATGGATCGGCTGGTCGTCGCACTCGATGCACCATCGCCGCCGTCCCTCACAGAGGCCGCTCGGCAGGCCGGCTGCCCGCCCGAAGCGATCAGAGAGCTGGAGCGGACGGGCAGGATCGTCGTCCTCGAGCCGGACCTGGCCTACGCGATGTCGGCGTACCGCGCGCTCGCGGCCACGGCGCTCGACATGGCGACTGCGACCCCACTCACGCCCGCGGCGTTCCGTGACGCGACGGGGACGAGCCGGAAGTACGTCATGGCGATCCTCGAGGACCTCGACCGTCGGGCGATCCTCCGCCGCACGCCCGACGGCCACATCCCGGGCCCGAAGGCGCCTGCCGCCACGGCCCGGTGACCGAGCGGGTCGCGGCGGTCGTCCTCGCCGGCGGGCGCTCGTCGAGGTTCGGGCGGGACAAGCTCGCCGAACCCATCGATGGCCGGCCGATGCTCGATCACGTCATCGACCGCGTCCGAGCCGTCACGCCCGAGATCGTGGTCGTGGCCGCGACCCGGTCGATGCCTGACATCGCGTCCGATGTCGACCTCGTCCACGACGAGCGACCGTTCGAAGGGCCGCTGGCCGGTCTGGCCGTGGGGCTCCGTGCTGTCGACCCCGGCATCGAACGGGTCATCGTCGTCGGTGGCGACATGCCGACGGTCGTCCCCGCCGTCCTCGACCGGCTCCTGTCCTCGCTCGAACGGCGTCAGGCCGCCGTGCTGGCTGACGAGGAACGGGCGCGTGCGCTCCCGCTGGCCCTTCGCCGGTCGGCTGCCGCCGAGGCAGCCGAGCACCTCCTCGAGCACGGGGAGCGGCGCCTTCGGGCACTTCTCGAACGGCTCGATGTCGAGGTGCTCGCGCCGGAGCGCTGGCGCGAGGACGACGCCGACGGTGAGACGCTCCGGGACGTCGACGTGCCTGACGACCTTCAGGGCTAGCCGCCCTGGTCCCTCGGGAAGGCGATCCGGCCGTCCTCGCGGATCCGCCAGAACGGGTTCCACGCCACTTCCCAGTGATGCCCGTCCGGGTCGGCGAAGTAGCCCGAGTAGCCGCCCCAGTCGGTCTCCTCTGGTGGCTTCACGATCCGCGCGCCTCGCTCGGCGAGGGAGCCGAAGATCAGCTCGACCTCATCGTGAGACCGCGCGTTGTATGCCAGCGCGACCGCCTCGAACGCGCCGCGGTCCGTGGACCGGGCCCCGACGTCGGCCGCGAGCGATCGGTCCTGCCAGAGGGCGAGGATGAACCCGTCGAGGTCGAAGAAGGCGACGTCATCGTCGACGACCGACGCCGGATCCCAGCCGACGACGTCGCGGTAGAAGGCGACAGCTCCTCCCAGGTCGGCGACGCCCAGCGTGATCAGCGTGACCCGCGGCTCCATCCGGGCATCGTACGGAAACGGACGACAGAAAGACGATGACCCCCGTTGGAGGGACGGGGGTCATCGCTGGTGATGGACGAAGCTGAAGGGAGGAGGCCTCAGCTCCGGTTTGCAGAGTCGTCGAGCGCCGGGAACATCCAGCCGCGGTTGTCGAGGGGCAGGGCCGCGGAGGCCTTCACCTTCGACGCAGCGGAGCGGATCCGATCGATCAGCGAGGGCCGGTCGATGTGGGCCCGACGCTGCTCAGCGGCGTCGTCGAGGATGTCCTGCAGGTGCTCGTTGACGTACAGGATCGCCAGTGCGTTCATGACGTTTTCGCTCCTTCCTGCGTCTCCGGATCGTTCCGGGTTGCGCAAGGAGAGCATCGGCCCACGAGGCTTCGGGAGATACCGACGTCCGATGCCGAAATGGCATCGTCATCCGTCCATGCCGAGGGCCGCTTGTCAGCCGTCGAGCGCGGGGTCCTCGAAGACGGGCGTGCCGTCGATGAACGTGGCCACGACCCGAGCGTCACCGATGGCGCCGGCCCCACGGTCGAACAGGTCCCGATCGAGGATCGCGAGGTCTGCCGCCTTGCCGACCTGCAGGGTTCCCGTATCGCCGTCGAGATGGTTCACGTAGGCCGAGCCTGAGGTGAACGCCGCGAGGGCGTCGATGAGGTCGATGCGCTCGGCGGGCAGCAGCGGTTCCGCATCGCCGCGGCTGATGTCGGAGACCCGCTCGACCGCGACCTCCATCTCGAGCAGCGGGTTCGGCGTCGAGACGCTCCAGTCCGAGCCCATGGCAAGGACCGCGCCCGCGGCCCGCAAGGAACGGAACGGGTACTGCCACTCCCAGCGATCGCCCAGGAACGGGATCGTCAGGACATCCATCTGGTCCTCGTGGCACGCCCAATACGGCTGGGCGTTCGCGGCCACGTCGAGCGTCCGGAACCGTGTGATGTCGTCGGGATGGATGACCTGGATGTGCGCGATGTGTGGGCGAGTGTCCGACGGCCCGTTGGCGCGCCGTGCGGCCTCCACCGCGTCGAGCGAGGCGCGCACGGCCCGGTCGCCGATGGCGTGGAAGTGCGGCTGGAACCCGAGGGCATCGAGCTTGGGGACCCATGTGCCGAGGCCGTCCGGATCGATCTGCAGCAGACCGCGGTTGTCGGTCGTGCCGCCCGTTCCGTCGCCGTATGGCTCGAGCATCGCGCCGGTGAAGTTCTCGAGCACGCCGTCCATCATCAACTTGACACTGGTCGCCTGGTATCGGCCGATCGACGTCGACCGTCGCCGGTCGACGAACTCCTCGATCTGCTCGCCGCCGCGGGACCGCTCCCACCACAGCGCCCCGACCACGCGTCCTGTCAATTCGCCGCGGGAAGCCAGCCCGACGTACGCCGCCTCTTCCGGCTCTGGTCGGATGATCGCGTCCTGCCAAGCCGTGATACCGAGCGACTGCAGATAGCGCTGGCCGATGCGGAGGGCCTCCTCCATGTCTGCCGTGGTGTCGTCGGGGAGGAACT
>DATHTG010000149.1:0-1796 GCA_035463515.1 Candidatus Limnocylindrales bacterium | reverse complement strand
CAGAAGCGAGCGACGTCGAGCATCGCCTCGCGGGCCGCCGCGTTGCGCCAGTTCAGATCGGGTTGTTCGGGCAGGAAGGTGTGGAGGTAGTACTGCCCGCTCCGTGCATCCCATTCCCACGCGGGTCCCGAGAACATGCTGATCCAGTTGTTCGGGAGGCTCCCGTCGGGCTTCGCGTCGCGCCAGATGTACCAGTCGCGCTTCGCGCTCGCTCGTGACGACCGCGAGTCGACGAACCAGGCATGCCGGTCCGAGGTGTGGTTCGGCACGTAGTCGACCAGCACGCGGATGCCTCGGTCGTGGGCTGCCGCGAGCAGCTCGTCGAAGTCATCGAGCGTGCCGAAGAGGGGGTCGACGTCCGTGTGGTCGGTGACGTCGTAGCCGAAATCGGCCATCGGCGACCGATAGAAGGGCGCGATCCAGATGGCGTCGACCCCGAGCCAGGCGAGATAGTCGAGCCTCGATGTGATCCCGCGCAGGTCACCGACGCCGTCCCCGTCGGCATCGGCGAACGAGCGCGGATAGATCTCGTAGACCACCGCGGTTTGCCACCACCGCGGGTCGATCGGCTGCATCGGCCACAGGCTAGTCGGAGCAGTGGCCTGCGTGGGCGGCGGTCGGCCGCCATGCTGCTACGATCGGGCGCGATGAGCGAATCTCGCGTGTCGGAGCCAGCCCTGCCGGACGAGCTCCCCGCCGGGCGGACCCCGGAGCTCGATCGCGAGGAGGCAGATCGCCTCTTCCGCCGTGGCGTCGCGCTCTTCAACGGCATGCGCTACTGGCACGCGCACGAGGCGTGGGAGACGCTGTGGCGTGCCGCGCGCGACGAGGATCGCGACTTCTACCAGGGCCTGATCCAGGTGGCCGCTGGCCTGCTGCACCTCCAGCGGCGCAACATGCGTGGGGCGAAGAACAAGCTCTCCGAAGGCATCGAGCGGCTCCGGCCATACCAGCCCGCGCACCGCGGCGTCTTCGTCCAGGAGCTCATCGGCGAGGGCCTCCGCATGGTCGCCGACCTCGAGTCCGGCTACCTGCCGTATCTGATCCCGCCCATCATCCGATTCACGGACGCCGAGACCGCCGACTTCAGCCGATGAGCGACGAGCGCATCGAGACGGATTCGATGGGCGAGGTTCGCGTGCCGGCCCATGCCAAGTGGCGCGCCCAGACGCAGCGCGCGGTCGAGAACTTCCCGATCTCGGGACTGCGGCTCGAGCGCTCGCAGATCGAGGCCCTCGCCCGCATCAAGGCCGCGGTCGCATCGGTCAAGCGCGAGCTCGGCATGGCTGAGCCTGATCTTGTGTCGGCCGTCGAGGCCGCGGCCGCCGAGGTGGCTCGCGGCGATCATGACGATCACTTCCCGATCGACGTCTTCCAGACCGGATCGGGCACGAGCAGCAACATGAACATGAACGAGGTGCTCGCCACGCTGGCGACGGAGCGTCTCGGCCGTCCCGTTCACCCGAACGACGACGTGAACCACCCGATGTCGTCGAACGACCTGTTCCCCGCCTCGATCCACGTCGCCGCCACGGAGGCGACGGTCCGAGGCCTCATCCCGGCGCTCGCGCACCTCGCAGCCGGGCTGGAGACGAAGGCCCAGGAGTTCACCGACGTCGTGAAGGCGGGCCGCACGCACCTCATGGACGCCACGCCGGTCGTCGCCGCGATGTGGATCGAGGCCGGAAACATGTCATTCGACGACATCGGGTGGTTCACGTCGTCGTTCGGGTGGACGGGCCGCCCGAGCGCCTCCTCGGCGATCGTGGCGATCACCTCGTTGAGGTTCATGTTGC
>DATHTG010000148.1:0-9082 GCA_035463515.1 Candidatus Limnocylindrales bacterium | reverse complement strand
GACGGCGCCGACCTCCGTGAGACGGGCCACGACTCGAGCGTTGTGCACGATCGCTCGACGCACGTAGACCGGAGGCGGAACGATCGCGAGCGCTCGCTCGACCGTCGCGATCGCGCGAACGACGCCGGCGCAAAAGCCTCTAGGGGAGACCACAACGACCCTTCGAGTCATGGCGCGCCTCACCGCTGCTCAGCTGCGATCCGTTCCGCGACGAGGCGCCCAGAAACCATCGCGATCGGCACGCCCGTGCCCGGATGCGTGCTCGCACCGACGAAGTACAAGTTGCGGTGGCGGGGATGGCGGTTGGATGGTCGGAGGAATGCCATCTGCGTCAGCTTGTGCGAGAGGCCGTGTGTCGAGCCGTTCGCGAGGTTGTGGCGTTCCTGGAACGTCACGGGCGTATAGGCCACTTCGAATCTGATCGCGGATCTGACGTCGGTCAGCCCGATGGTCGATAGCCGGCGGAAGACGTGCTCGCGCGCCCGATCCCGGACGGCGTCCCAGTCCCACCGACCGTCGTCGGCGAGGTGTCCCACCGGCACGATCGCGGTCAATGTGTCCCCGCCCGGTGGCGCCATCGACGGATCGAGGCGGGCGGGGGCATGCACATAGAGGCTTGGGTTGGTCGGGAGACCGAGGTCCCGGGTGATCGCGTCGAAGTTTTCGCGGTAGTCGTCTGCGAGGAAGAGCGTGTGCGGACCGAGCTTTTCGTACGTCCTGTCCATCCCCCAGAAGAAGCTGATCGCCGAACAGGAGAAGTCCTTGCGGGACATCCGTTCAGCCGCGGATCGATCCGGGAGCAGGCGCTGGTACACGTACGGGAGATCGGCGTTGGCAAGGACGACATCGGCCTTCACGCTGGACCCGCCGCTCAACGTGACGCCGTTCGCGCGGTCGCCAGTCGTATCGATCCGCTCGACGGCCGCGTCGTAGCGGAAATCGACGCCCGCGCTCCGCGCGAGGTCCACGAGCGACTCGACGATCGTGAACATCCCTCCACGCGGATACCACACGCCGTGGGCGATCTCGGTGTACGGAAGCAGCGAGAACGTCGCCGGCGCCGCGAACGGGCTCAACCCGACGTACAGATCCTGGAAGGTGAAGGCGCTCTTCAGGCGCGGTGCCTCGAAGTAGGCGCCCATGTTTCGGTAGTGATTGATGAACGGCTTAAGGCGGTAGAGGAGCGTGAGGGCCCGCGGGTCGAGGATGTCGGCGATCCTCCGAAAGTCCTTGTTGACCAGCTTCTCCAGGACGATGTCGTAGTGACGCTGACCCTCGCACACGTACCGGCGGAATCCATCGAAGCTCCCGGGCTCCATCGCCTCCAACTGATCCCGCATCGACGGCATGTCGGACGTCAGGCGCAGGTCGCTGCCGTCATCGAAGACGAGCCGGTAGGTGGGATCGACCGGCTGCAGTCCGAGTCGCTCATCCACGTTCGCGCCGAGGGCCCGGAACTCCGCTTCGTAGAGCGGCCTCATGACGACGAGCGTGGGCCCTGTGTCGAAGCGGTGGCCGTCCCGGACGAACCGCCCGCACCGACCACCCGGCTCGCCGTTCTTCTCGACGACGGTGACAGGGAAGCCGGCTCTTGCGAGGTGGGTTGCGGCCGTGATGCCGCCGATGCCGGCACCGATGATCAGGATCGACGGACGCCTCACGTCCGGCTCCGTCGTCGCGCTCGGACGGGTACCGAAGGCGGCGGAGTGGTCCGCGGCATGACGAGCCGCCGCGCCAGGGTCATCGCCATCCGGAGTGCCGCTCGCGGTCCACGCGGCGGCTCATACCGCGGTCGGACCGTGAATCCGTCCGACTCCAGGGCGTCGATCATCCACTCGAACCGCGCCACATACGCCAGGCCGGCGAGGCGGTGGCGAACGCTCTGCACGTTCGCGAAGTAAGCGACTCCAGCGTCGAGGCAGACGCGGGCCAGGCTCACGCGCTGCGCGACCCAGGATCGATAGGCAGCACTCCGCACCTCCGAAGGCTCGATGGCACCGGCCTCGAGGACCTCCCGTGGGATGTTGAAGTAGCCTGCGGCCACGTCCTGGGAGGTGTCCCGCAGCATGTGCAGGATGTGGGCACCAGCCACGGCCATATACCGCGTGTCGTCATCGGGCGCTGGTGCCCCATTCCCGATGAAGTGGCTCATCGCGCCACTGACGGCGATCGCGAGCCACCGGGTGTACTGATCGAGTTCCGCCCCCGACACGAGGTGGCCTCGACGACGGACGTCGAAGTCCATCACCAGCATCATGTTTCGCAAGTACGACGTCAGGCCGAACTCACCTGTACGGTTTCGCGGCACGAGCTCCGCGAGCATCCGCTCGTGCGGATCAAGGTCACCTGGCGGCAGTCCCCTGAGGCAGGCGTCCAGTAACCGCTTCTGACGCTCAAGGAACGCCTTCCGTTGATGGACGGCGTCGCCGTCAGCCCACTCGGCGTCGAGGACGTCGTCCACCCAACGGAAATAGGCGTACGCGCGGTAGGCGTCCTCGACGTGACCACGGTCCACGAGCAGCCCGATCGTGTAGTACGTCTGTCGGCTCGCGGCCTTCGTGATCGCCTTGGCGAGGCTGACCGACATCGCTCACACCCGGATGCTCTCGCGCGTCAGGGCCGCGCCGTCTGCAGCGCACGCGGCAGGAACACCAGCAGGTTCCAGCCCGCGAGCGACACGATCAGGACGACACGGACGATCAGCGGCCACGTCGTCTCCCAGATCCAGAGGCCCGCCATGATCGGCAGGAAGAGCACCCACGCGACGATCTGGACGACGAGTGGTAGACCACGGATGGTCGCCCAGGCCTGGTCGAGGCTGCCCTGACTCAGGATCAGCGCCGCGCCGAACGCGACCCACAAACCCGCGAACGCGGCGAACAGGACCCCGTGGTCAGCGAGCCACCCGATGCTATTGCCGAGACCGCTGGCGAGCGGTTCGATGATGCGGTCCATCTATCAGCTCCCCGCAGGTTGTGCGATCGGCCCTGGCGCTTCGGTGCTATCCGGGCCCGCGATGACGTAGGCCACCATCGCGAAGAACCCGAAGCTGAGCAGGCCGAGGACGAGCAGCAGGACGAACCACGCCTTGTCCGGGAGCTGCGCCGTGTTGATCAGCGCGCCGATCCACGCGACGAGGCCGGCGATAGCGCCGCCGATCATCGAGAACCCACCGACGATCATCAGGCCGACCATCGACCATCCGAACGCGGTGAACTGCACATCCGAGACGTCTGGCCCGTCCATGACGAACTCGCCGGCCGCGAACGCCGCCCACGTGGCGGCGACGGCCAGGATGAGCCCGGCGATCACGGCGACGATGCCGCCGACGAAGAACTTGGTGACGGTCGACTTGGTCATGACTGTTCCTCCTGCGCCTCCCTGGCAGATCGATCGTCGCCCGCCGCGCAGCTCACGATGTAGGGCCGGAAGGCCGTTCGAGTCGGGACCAACGGGCCGAACTCGTCGGGGGTCGACGGATCGGGGGCTCGAACCCGACGTCATCGAGGAGCACCGAGCCCGCGACGTCGAATCGCAGCCGGATCCGTCTGATGTCGCTCAGGTTCGCATTGCCGACGCGCTCGAGGAGCGTGGTGAGCGGGATCTCGTGCGTTTGCATGAACCGTTCGGCATCGAGGACCTGGCGCTCGCTCGGGAGATACCGGTCCCCGATGCCGTCGATCTTCCAGAGCTGCGACGGAAGCAAGGGCCGGGCCGGCGAGAGCGCGCTCAAACGCGCCGATGTCGTCACGTCGTTCGTGAGTTCGAGCTCGACGATCGGGTCGACCGGCGATGTAACGTCGGTCCACGGCGCCATCGAGAACACGAGCCGCGCGTGCGTGTCGATCCTCGCTGCGACTGCGGCGTCGACGTCGACGTCGTACGACGCTGGCGCCGTCCACTTCAGGGCGGTGGCGCGGTCGCCCTGGCCCATGCCGTCGCGGAGCGTCGGGTCGAGTCGTGTCATGTGGTCGATCCCGATGGCGCCCGCGGAATCAAGGCGCGGATCGTCGCCGTGGGCGAGGATCCTGCCGGACGTCTCCCAGTGAGTCTCGATGACGTCGTCCGGGAGCCACGATCGGCCGGCCCGCGGCTCCCGGAACAGCGCGTCATATCCGGTCGACCCATCGAGTGATCGCGCAAGGAAGGCGGCAAAGACGGTCTTGGCCAGGCGCTGCTGGTCAGTCGGCGACAGGAGCGAGCCACGGTCGAGCAGCCACGACGGAAGCGGGCCGGCATCGCTGTCGTCCCAAACCGTGTTGAATCGACCGTGATTCGCGCGCTCGCTGAAGACGGCGACCTTGATCCGACCGGGATCGGTACCGAACGTCGCCCGATGGTAGGTCCGTAGCCCGCTATACCCCGGCAGGTCGCCGTCGTGGGCACCCTGGATCACGAGGTAGTCGAGGGCTGTCGGTCGCACGGGTGCGCCCGGCCCTCGGTACATCCCATCCGAGGGCGCGATGGCGATGACCGCCCGGACGTGGCCCGTGGACAGTGCCGGCAGCCCCTGCGGCGTGAGCCCTGGGTCGCGCGCCATCATCGTCGCGAGCACGGCCGCCTCGCCGCCGCGCGAGTGGCCGATGAGCGCGACGCGGTCGAGGTCCACAAGGTCGTGGAGTGGGTGACCCGGTGTCCGGTCCCAAGTGGCGAACAGGTCCAGGTGGCGGAGGAGGACCCAGGCTCGGACGGCGATCTCCTCACCGCCATAGTCGAAGAACGCGTCACCGTTGAGGTAGTTCTCGTCGATCGATGCGACGAGGTAGCCCCGGCTCGCAAGGTGCTCGCCGAGATACGCATAGCCCGGATCGGAGAATTCGGCCGCTGCGTGATTCCCGTGGACGATGATCACGACCGGCCGCGGGCCGGCAGCGTCGGCCGGGTACCAGACCAGGGCGTTGAGCGGCAAGTCCGTCGCGTCGAACCCCCAGAACCAATCCGCGTACGCGTCGGCGAGGTCGCCGCGTGACGGAAGCGCCGCCGAGGCGTCCACCGTCGGGCTCGGCCATCCGACTCCGGCGCCGTATTCGTGGCGATGACGGTCGCGCCCGGAGCCATAGCTCGTCGCGACGACCGCGAAGGGCCCGCGGGCCGAAGGGTCGGGCAGGTCTGAAAGCGGGATCCGTGCGAGTGCCGCCGGATCCTCACGGATGATCGGATCGCCCGGCCCGGGTGTGACCGCCCATCCGATCGTCGCGCACGCGACGATCCCCGCGACGCCGAGCACGGCGAGCGCGACGCGCCGCCGACCGACGTCCGGGGCTGACCCCCGGATGGCGACGGACGATCCGACCATCAAGCCGACGACCGTGCCGATCGCGATGGGGATCTCGAAGTAGGACAGGCCGTGATAGAGCGCCACCGCACCGTCCGTCGAGCTTCCCCACACCATCACCACGATCACCGCGAGTGTCGCGACCCAAGGGCGTCCGACCAGTCCGAGGCTTGCCCGTGCCGGTCGGGTGACAGAGTGCGACCGCGGCGCGTGCCCCTCGACCCAACCGAGGAGGACCGACGGGGCCCCGGTGACGACGCGGAGCAGGAGGCTCGCGATCACGATCGGGACACCGACCAACGCGAGCCCGATCGTCCAGTCGATGAGACGCGATCCCGTGTGGATGTTCTCGGCCGCGATAGCGGCACAGACGAGCGTGGTGGCGAGCGCACCGGTCGCGGCTCCGCGTCCGATCACGGCGATGGATGAAGGCGCCTGCGTTGCCACGTCTCTGTCCTGACGATGCGCTGCCAGCGGAGGCAGCCGCCCACGACTACCGCCTACGGCATCATCAGCGGGTGATGGGGGTCATCGTCGTGGCGGTCGCCGGATCCAAGCGCGTCGACCGCCAGGCCGACAAGCAGACCGACGGCGGCGCCGAACACGAGACCCATCGGTAGTTCGATGCCGCTGAGCAGCGCGAAGATCAGACCGATGCCCGCGCCGAGCCCGGCGCCTGGACCGATCAGGAACCCGCTGGGTGCCCCCTGCTTGGTCTGTGTCATCTTTCGCTGCCTTTCCCGAATCCCGTCCCGAGGATGGCCGCGATCGACAGGGTCCTTGAAGGGCGCTCTGGCCCGAACGAGCGGGCCGGACGGCCCGCTACAAGGGCGCCGTGCTCAGGGGACGATCACGACATGGACGCGGACGACGCCGTGGCCACTGCCGCGCCTCCGCCGCCTCTGGCGGCCATCCCCGAGCGTCCATCTCGGGCTCGGGACGGGGGACGGTTCGTAGCGCCTCGAGGTGGCGTGGCGACATCGCTCCGCGGACACGACCTGATCGCGCAACCGCTGATCAACAAGGGCACGGCGTTCACCGAGGACGAGCGCACGGTGTTCGGGCTACGCGGATTGCTCCCCGCTGCCGTCGCGACCATCGAAGATCAGGTCGCCCTCGAGCTCGAGCATGTTCGTCGCAAGACGGATGAACTCGAGCGGTACATCGGTCTTGCTGCTCTCCAGGACCGCAACGAGACGTTGTTCTACCGGTTGCTCGTCGACAATCTCGACGAGTTCCTGCCGACCGTGTACACGCCGACCGTCGGCCTGGCGTGCCAGCAGTTCAGCCACATCTTCCGTCGGCCGCGCGGCGTCTGGATCGCGCCCGACGACGTCGACCGAGTCGACGAGATCCTCGACGCCTCAGGCGTCGATGCTCGCCTCATCGTCGTGACCGACAACGAGCGGATCCTCGGGCTGGGGGACCAGGGAGCCGGCGGGATGGCGATCCCCGTCGGAAAGCTCGTCCTGTATTCCGCAGCGGCGGGCATCCACCCAGCGGCGACACTGCCGGTATCGCTCGATGTCGGCACCGACCGACAGGAGTTGCTCGATGATCCCCTCTACGTGGGGTATCGGGCGCCTCGCCTCCGTGGCACCGCGTACGACGCCGTGGTCGAGGCGTTCGTCGCGGGCGTCGAACGGGTCTTCCCGCGCGCTCTGATCCAGTGGGAGGATTTCAAACAGCACAACGCCATAAGGATCCTCGAGCGCTATCGCGGCCGGGTCGCGAGCTTCAACGACGACATCCAGGGCACGGGCGCTGTCGTGCTCGCCGGTCTATTGGCCGCTCGGCGCGAGCGTGGAGGGCTGCTCGCCGACCGATTCCTGCTGATGGGCGCAGGTGCGGCGGCGATCGGGATCGCCCGGACGATCGTCCTCGAGCTCTCTGCTCGTGGCGAAGATCCCGATGCGGCCCGGTCGAGGATCGCACTCCTTGATCGGCGCGGCCTCATACATCGTGGCCGCACGGACCTGGCTGACGACCAGTGGCCCTATGCGGTTGACGCCTGCTTCGCCGTCGACGTCGCCATCGACGTGTCCGACCCGGTCGCGGTCGCGCGAGCGCATGGAGCGACGGTCCTCATCGGCGCTACCGGTTGTGGTGGCGCGTTCTCCGAAGCGCTGGTCCGAGAGGTCGCCTCGAACGACGCCGCGCCGATCATCCTGCCCCTCTCGAACCCCACGGCCTGCGCTGAAGCGACCCCCGCGGACATCCTCGACTGGACGGATGGCCGTGCCCTCGTGGCGACGGGAAGCCCGAACCGCATGGTGGAAGGCCCGGCGGGACTGCGGTCGATCGGCCAAGCGAACAACGTCTTCATCTTCCCGGGCGTCGGTCTGGGCACGATCGTCAGCGGGGCTGACGAGGTCAGTGACGAGACATTCCGGATCGCCGCTCACCGGCTGGCTGCTTGCGTGCCGACCGACCGCCTCCAGGCCGGCGCACTGTATCCGGCGATCTCCGACCTGCGGTCGGTGGCGCGCGAGGTGGCGATCACGGTCGCCGGATCCCGTCTCGCGTCCGGGACGATCGGCGGGCCATCGGACCTGACCGTCGAAGACGCGATCGACCGCGCGATGTGGTGGCCGGAGTACCAGCCGCTGACAGCGGGAGGCTGACGATGCCCGCCCTCCGCATGTTGCGGGCCGGCATCGCCCTGATGGCAGCGCTTACGGTCGCCTGTGGCTCACCGCCACCGCCCACTGCAACCGCACTGCCATCGCCGACGGCGTCCCTGTCGCCGTCGACGAACGCCCCCCCGACGCGAAGTCCAGCAATCACCGCGACGCCGACTGCGACCCTCGCCCCCACCGCGACCGTCGCCCCCACCGCGACCGTCGCCCCCACTGCGACCGTCGCCCCCACTGCTACGGCGGCGCCGACCCAGAGTCCCCGGCCGACCGCCACGTCTCGGCCCACGCCACGTCCGACGCCACGTCCGACTCCACGGCCGACGGCGAAGCCGACCCCGCGGCCGACGGCACGCCCGACGCCGACGCCGACGCCGCGTCCACCGAGCCGCCTTGTCCGGAACGGTTCACGGACGAGCCAGCGTGTCGCGCTGACCTTCGATATGGGCGGTCGGGTCGGCGACGCCCTCGCCATCATCGACTACCTCGTCGACCGCCGGATCCATGCCTCGATCTTCATGACGGGTGCGATGGCCGAGAATGAGAACACCGACGCCGGGCGGCGGGTCCTCCGGATCGTCGAGGCGCATCCGGAGCTGTTCACCCTCGGGAACCATTCCTACACTCACCGCGACTTCCGCGACCTCAGCGCCGCCACCATCCGAGACGAGCTGCGTCGGGCGGAGGCCGCCATCCGACCGTACTGCTCGCAGGACCTGCGCCCGTTCTTCCGCCCGCCGAATGGTGGCTACGACGACGACGTCCTCGCGGCGGTGGGCGGAGCGGGATATCGATACACGGTCACCTGGGACGTCGACACGATCGACTGGCGACCGGTGAAGAACGACCCGCCGGGTCCGACCGCCGAGCAGATCGTCGCCAAGGTCCTCGACAACGCTCGCGGTGGATCGATCGTGCTGATGCACCTCGGCGGGTACCACACCCTTGAGGCGCTGCCCGACATCATCGACGGGCTCCGCGACGCTGGGTACGCGCTCGTCAACCTCGACGAGATGTTCTGACGGCGGATCCGTTCTACCGTCACGCCGCCCGCGGCGTGCGCCGCTCGATCTCATCGACCAGTGTCGTCCCCTTCCGTCCCTCGAACACCGCGACCGCGTCCTCGAGCGAGCCGATGCATGCACGTCGCCCAGTCCGGCGGACGAAGTCC
>DATHTG010000147.1:0-2894 GCA_035463515.1 Candidatus Limnocylindrales bacterium | reverse complement strand
CAGCGGCGGGCGGATGGAGCTGGGGATCGGTGCCGGCTGGAAGCGGGATGAGTGGATCGCATACGGGTACGGCTTTCCGGAAACCCGCGAGAGACTCGCCCGGCTTCGCGATGACCTCGAGGTCATCAGCGCGATGCTGGCCGGCGACAAGCATCAGCACGCGACGTTCGAGGGCGAGCACAGCAGCGTCAGGAACGCCATCAACGTCCCGAAGCCGATCCAGCAGCCGCGCGTCCCGATCATGGTCGGGGGCAACGGGCCGAACGTCACATGGCGGCTCGCGGCCCGCTTCGCGGACGAGCTGAACCTGGACGGGCTGTCACCGGATGAGGTCCGCGAGGCATTGCCGACGATCCGGGCGCGCTGCGAGGAGATCGACCGCGATCCATCGACGCTCGCGATCTCCGTCCACATCTGGAAGGAGACGCTGAGCATCCCGGGTCGAGAGCGTGTCGATCTGCTCGCCGGCTACCGCGAGGCCGGCGTGGACCGTGTCATGGGCCTCGACGTCGGCTCCGCGACCTCCGACGAGGCGCTCGAAGCCCTTGCCGACGAGGCTCGGCAGGCCGGGGCGGAGCTGGGATCGCCCTAGGGGATCGCTGGTGAACCGGCATCGACGATCGCCGTCCTCGTCTCCGGAGCACCGGCGAACGACCGCAGCAGCGTCTCGAGGTCCGTGACCGCCGCCTCGACGTCCGCCTGCGCGGCATCGTGGTGGCCCTCGATCGTCACGAGGATGTCGGTCGTGGATCCCGAGCTCGCGCTTTCGGCGGACTGCCGCCAGCACCACCGGCGAGCTGCCACGTGACCGGCGGAGTCGATGAAGATCACCTCGCCGGGTTCCGGGTGCTCGGTAACGCCGGAGCCCAGGTCGGTGAACGACTCGTCGCCCGTGGCGAGTCTGACCGTCAGCCCATCGCTGATCGACTTCCTGTCGAAGACCGCGACCGGCAATCCGTACCGGATCGAGACGAGATTGCCGATGTCGACGAGCGTGTTGATCGATGGTATGGAGCCCTGCTTGGTGAGGCGACGGAGGAGCGCCTCAGCCGCTGAGCGATACGCCGTGGGATCGACGCCGAACCCGCGGAACGCCCGTCGCCACGCGGCGAGACTCGGCACCTCGGAGAGCGGTGTATCGCCGAGCCGCGCGAGCACCGCACGCTGCTCATCGTCGAACGCCGCGACGAGCTCCGCCGGCGACGGGCCGTTCCGCACGTCATCGGCGATCAGGACACCACCCACGATCGACGGGAACCGTTCGACGATCTGCGAGTCGTACTGGAACAGCGTCATGCGGTCAGGCTACCCTCCTCGGATGGTCGACCGGCCGAGGGCCAGCATGCGGGTCGACGACGGTCAGCCCGTCGCGTTCCTCGCCCTGTCCTTCGACCTCGTGTTCGCGTTCGCGGTCACGCAGATCGCGGCGATGCTCGTTGGCTTGGCCGTCGTCGCGCCCCTGGCGCCGGTGTGGTTGCTCCTCGTCGTCGCCGCCACGCTCTTCGGCATCGTGGTGGTCGAAGGCGCGGGACCGGAGCCAGAGCGGGCTGCGCACCTGGTCGGCGCGCCATGACGGAGTCGATCGAAAGGAAGGCCGGCCCTTCCATGGCGCCCATCACGGAGCGGATCCTGAGCGCGATCGGCGGCAGTCGACCGATCTGGATGGCACTCTGGGCCGCCACGGCCCTGGTTTCCCCGGTCGTCTTCAGCACGGTGGTGCGAGCCACCGGTCGACCGTTCCCGACGGTCGACTTCCTTGACGCGTTCTGGACGCAGGTCGGCCTGACGTGGGCCACCCTCGTGACACTGTGGGGATGCGCTCGACTCGGCAAGGAAGCTCATTCGACGCGGGACGAGCTTTCCCGAGAGCTCCCGGACCGTGTGCCCGAGCGACTATTCGCGGCCATCGCCCGTGCCGACGGACCACTCCTGCTGACGGCCGTCGTGGTCGGGATCACGATCGTCGATAACGGGCTGGCGTACGGTCCCCTGCCCCCCTTGGCGACCCTGCCGCTATTCGTCGGCTACATGCTCCCGATCGCCACCTTCATCTGGGTCTACGTCGCGATCCTTGCGGACATCAACCGCCTCGGCGAGCTGCCTCTGGTGCTCGATAGGTTTCCGCAGGATCGGACGATGGGGATCGGGCACATCGGATCTCTCGCCTCCACAGGCTTGGGCGTGCTCCTTGTGGCCGCTGTTCCGGTCCTCCTGCTTGCGGCTGACGAACCGATCACGGTCGCGATCGGCCTCACGCTGGTCATCGGTTCCGTGGGCGTGTATGGACTCTCGATGTGGCGACTGCATCGACAGATGGCAGCGGCGAAGGAGCGATACGTCGCCAACGCTCGGCGGCTCTACGCCGATGCGTACGCGCCTATCCGCAGCCGACCCGACGTCGAGACCCTAGAGGCGAGCTCGAGCGCGTTGTCGGTCGCCCAATCGTTGGATGAGCGGGCCGCAGCGCTCCCGACATGGCCGATCGACGAAGGGACGGCACGGTTCGTCGCGGTCGTCATCACGGGGGTCCTCACGAGCCTGATCGTCCGAGCCCTGTTCGCCGCGATCGGCTTCTGACGAGCACCAAGCCTCCTGCCGGGAACCGAAACCGGGGTCGGTGCGCCAATAGCATCCGAGCGGGACCGAACGGCCCGCCGCCAGCGGAGCGACCGTGGACCAGCGAGACCTCGTCAGGCGTGCGCAGGAAGGCGACCAAGACGCCGTCGCTGCCCTCGCGGGCGCGGTCGTCGCGCGGCTGGACGCGGCTGCCCGGCTGATCCTCCGGGACAGCGAGCTCGCGCGGGACGCCGTCCAGGATTCGATGGTGCGAGCGTGGCGTGACCTGCCTGGTCTGCGCGACCCCGACCGGTTCATGCCATGGCTCCACCGCCTCA
>DATHTG010000146.1:0-7269 GCA_035463515.1 Candidatus Limnocylindrales bacterium | reverse complement strand
CTCCCCGGGTGGGCGAGCCTGTCGGGGGCGACGAACCGGGCGCCGACGACGATCCGGCCGCCGGCGACGATCCGGCCGCCGGCGACGACATCGCCGGCAGCGGGTCGGCCACCGGTGCACCGCGCGTCGCGAGCACTTCCTCGAGCCGGACCGCCAGCCGCCGCGCCGCCTCGTTCTCGGGGTCGATCCCGAGCGCCCGCCGTGCGAGCAAGTACGCGCCCAGGTCGTCGCCCCGCTCGAGTCGCACTCGGGCCATACCGACGACCGCGATCGAGTTCTTCGGGTCCGACGTGGCGACCTGCTCGTAGATCTCCTCGGCCCGGTCGAGTCGCCCGAAGGACATCGCGCGTTCCGCCTCGAGCAAGAGCTCGATCACGGGCGCCGCTCCGCCGATGCCATCGACCGGGCGGCCGACAGCAGTCGATCGCGGGTGTTCAGCGAGGGGTCGCCGATCACTCGGTCGAGGAGGCGCTGCAATGTCTTGCCGACGATCGGCCCGGGCTTCCAGCCGAACTCGGTCATCAGGTCGGTGCCGTCGACTGCCAGCGAACGCAGGTCGAGCGCCGCACCCGAATCGAGCTGCGCCGCGACCCGCTGCCGGAACTCCGAAAGGCGGCCGGCATCCGGCGCCAGCCCTGAACCGACGTTGTCCGCCTGGCGCAGACGGAAGAGGTCCTCGAGCGCTGCCGGGCCCACCTTGACGATGAACCGCCGGACGGCCGCGTCCGACCAGCGTGGCGTGTATCCGAACATGTGATGCCGGATCAGATGCGCCACCTGGTCGCGCTCCGCGACGGGCCAATGCCAGCTGTCGAGCAGCTCGCGCGAACGGTCGGCTCCGACGAACTCGTGCCCGACGAACCGGCCGTCCGCCATCGTCTCGGGCTTGCCGGCGTCGTGCAGCAGCGCGGCGAGCCTGATGAGCGGGTCGTCCGGTGACGCCGCGTCGACGGACCGGAGCGTGTGGTCCCACAGGTCCTCGCCAGGAACCTTGTTCTGGGGCACGCCGCGCTGTCGGGCGAGGAGCGGGGACACATGCTCGAGCAGCCGCGTCTCCTCGAGGAGCCGCAGTCCGACGGACGGTCGATCGGTCGTCAGGAGCAGCCGCATCTCCTGGGCGACGCGCTCGCCCGAGAGGTGCGTCACGAGTCGGGCGTGCTCCCGGATCGCGTCGAGGGTCGCTGGTTCGATGGTGAAATCGAGGGTCGCCGCCAACCGCACGGCGCGGAGCATCCGCAAGGCGTCCTCGCCGAAGCGTGCCCCCGGGTCGCCGACCGCCCGCAGCGTCCGGACCGCCAGATCGGCGCGACCGTCGAACGGATCCACGACATGCGGTGCCTCGCCGGGCTCGGCGCCCCACGCGATGGCGTTCACCGTCAGATCGCGCCGGGCGAGGTCGAGCTCGATCGAGTCCCCGAACTCGACCCGGTGCGGACGCCGAAAGTCGGCGTAATCGTGGTCGGACCGGAACGTCGTGATCTCGACCTCGTCCACCTCGGCGTCCTCTGTCCGGACCGCGACCATGCCGAACGCGTTGTCGTAGACGGCGGCCGGAAACAGCGCAGCGGTCACCTCGGGAAGCGCCGACGTTGCGAGATCCCAGTCCTTCGCGGTCCGCCCGAGGAGCGTGTCACGAAGCGACCCGCCCACCACATACGCGGCGTGGCCGCCGGACCAGAGCGTCTCGAGGAGGTCGCGGACGGCGGCGGGGAGCGCCGGCGATGGATCGTCGCGGAGACCCGCGTCGGGCGTCAGTTCCTCCCCAGGAACAGGTACGTCCGCCATGCGTCGTTCCGGTCATCCGCGAGGTACGGCGTGAATAGCGAGTAGATGTCGCTGCGTGGCTCGAATGGGGGGCGCTGCAGGCGGAAACGCGCCTCGTCGACCGTCTTGCCGCCCTTGCGGTGGTTGCACGACTTGCAGGCCGCCACGAGGTTCTCCCACGTGTGGCCACCGCCGCGGTGGCGCGGGACGACGTGGTCGAGTGTCAGGTCGTGGGCCTGACGGCCGCAGTACTGACAGGTGTGACGGTCACGCGCGAAGACCTCACGCCGCGACAGCTTCACGCGCGGTCGCGGGCGCTTGATCAGGTGCTGCAGTCGGATGACGGATGGCGCGCGAAACTCCGTCCGCGGCGTCCTGATCATCTGGTGGTCGTACTCGATCACCTCGGCCTTCTCGCCGAACAGGAGACGGAAGGCCCTCGGCAGGTTGCAGACGTTGAGCGGCTCGTAGTTCTGGTTCAGAACGAGTACGACGCCCTCCATGGTGGCCGGAGGATAGCAAGAACACGAGAACGCGCTCGCACGGTCCGTTCAGCGGTCCGCCATCCAGCCGTTGCCCACCCGGAACATGTCCAGATCCGTGGGTAAGCAGCCTTCGATGGCCTCCGTCGATGTATGCCGGATGACGCCACAGACAAGGGGGATCGTCCGGCGAGTCCCGTCCCTGAAGTGAAGGATGAGGAATGTCGGCTGAGCGAATCCCGCGAAAACCAGGTCGTTGTCCGTCTTCCCTCGCATCACCGGGATCTCGGCCCGCCACGCCGCGGTCGGCGGCAAGTCAAATCCTTGTTCCCGTAGCTTCTTCACCGCCGCGTCGACGGCATGGCTGCACCCTCCCTCGAGCCCGGCGCACGGGACTTCGTTCTTGACCCGATACCCGTCGACCACGTGCACTCCGGGATCCCACCACCCGTCTGGATTCGAGGTGCGGGCCTCACATGCGCCGACCGCCGTGGTCAGCGATGCGACCGCGATCAGCGTTAGCGCTCGCGCACGACGCATCTGCCGATCCTATGAAGGTCGGCTGGTCGCGGCGCCGGTCTGAGGGTCCCAGCCGCCGGCCTGACCCACTTTCGTCGACAGCGGTTTCCCGAGGGCGTCGGCGATGAACCGCGCTGCCGTCAGGACGCCGTCCAGGGACACGCCGTGCTCGTAACCGGACGTGTCGAGCAGATACACGAGGTCCTCGGTCGCGAGGTTGCCGGCGGCGCCCGGCGCGTACGGGCAACCACCTGTCCCGCCGGCCGCCGAGTCGAACGTCCGCACGCCAGCGGCGAGGCCGGCAACGACGTTGGCGAGGGCGGTCCCGCGTGTGTCGTGGAAGTGGTACGCCTGCTGCTCGACCGGGACGCCCGCCCGGGCGGCGAGTCCGACGAGCTCGCTGACCTGGTCGGGGACCCCGACCCCGATCGTGTCGCCGAAGCAGATCTCGTCGACCCCGAGCGCGGTCAGCCGGACCGCGACCTCGACGGCGTCGGCTGGATCCACCCGGCCGGTGTACGGACACCCGAATGCCGTGGAGACGTACGCCCGTCGCCACCAGCCGAGCTCGTCCGCCCTCGCGAGGACCGGGGCGAACGCGGCGATCGACGCATCGATCGTCATCCCGATGTTGTGCTGGGTGAAGGCGTCCGTGGCGGCCGTGAACACGGCGATCGCGTCGACGCCGGCCGCCTCCGCACGCGCGAGGCCACGTTCGTTCGGGACGAGGGCGGGGAACCGGACCCGGTCGGGCCGGGCGAGTCGCGCCATGACATCGTCGGCGTCGGCGAGTTGGGGGATGGCCTTCGGCGACACGAATGATGTCGCCTCGATCTGGCGCAGGCCGGCGTCGACGAGCAGCTCGATGAACCGCAGCTTGGCGTCGGTCGGGATCGGGATCGATTCGTTCTGGAGGCCGTCGCGCGGCCCGACCTCATAGATCCGGACGCGACGGTCGTCGGGCGCCGAGGTCATCGGCCGGTCGTCAGACGAGCGGCGGGTCCATCGCCCGCTCGAGGCGTGCGATCTCGACCTCGATGCGCTGGATCAGCGTGATCGCTTCGACGTGCTCGGGGCTACCCCAGGGCGCAGCGTTGCGGCGTGCTCGGGTCTGCCGGTGCAGCTCGAGCAGTTCCGCTCGCGTCTTCGGGAGGGCCGTCTCGGTGTCCTTCGCCATGCCCGAAGCGTACCGCGTGCGCTGTGTGCGCTTCAGCCGGGCTCGACGACCGCGAGACGCTGGCCGCGGGTCACCTGGTCGCCCTGCGCCACGACGACGCCGCCCACGATCCCGTCCCGTGGTGCCGTGACCGCGTGCTCCATCTTCATCGCCTCCAGGATCACCACGGTGTCGCCGACAACGACCTTCGATCCGGTCGCGGCGACGACCGACAGCACCTGGCCCGGCATCGGCGCAACGAGCTCGACCGGCCCGGTCCCGTGGGCGGCCGCCGCGGCACTCGCTGCGCGGTCGACATCGGGCGGCGGCGCAGTCCGGAATTCGACGCTCCGACCGGCGATGTCGAGGTGCGCCTCGCCGGCGACAACGGCATGTGACGTCCGAAGCGACGCGCTCCCCGGGATGAGGCGCACCATCCTCGTCTCGTCCTCGGCGATGAGCCGCAATGATGGTGCGGCGTTCAGGCGGAAACCGTCGCTTGCCTGTCCCTGGGCGAGCAGCAGTCGCGCGGCTGTCGACCACGCGGCATCCGGGATCCGGGCTCGCCGCTCCCAGTCGTCCGGCGGCCAGATCCTCTCGAGCGTGTCCGTCCGAGCCTGTCCCTCGCGGACGGCGGGCTCGCGGACCAGCCACCGCAGGAACCGCAGGTTGGTCGTCAGCCCGAGGACGACCGTCTCGTCAAGCGCGCGGGTAAGCCGGTCGAGCGCTTCGACGCGATCCTTCCCATGGGCGATGACCTTCGCGAGCATCGGGTCGAACCGGCCGCCGACCGCATCGCCCTCGACGACTCCCGCATCGACCCGGACGCCGTCACCGGTCGGCCACCGCAGCTCGTGGATGACGCCTGTCGCCGGGAGGAACCCGCGTTCGGCATCCTCGGCGTAAAGGCGGACCTCGGCGGCGTGGCCGTCGCGTCGGACGTCGGCCTGCCCGAAGCCGAGCGGCTCTCCTCCCGCGATGCGGATCTGGTCCTCGACGAGGTCCCGGCCCGTCACGAGTTCGGTCACCGGGTGCTCGACCTGCAGGCGCGTGTTCATCTCGAGGAACGTGAACCGGCCGCGGTCGTCGAGCAGGAATTCGCACGTCCCGGCGCTCGCGTAGCCGACGGCCTTGGCGAGGTCGACGGCTGCCGTGCCCATCCGATTGCGCAGGGCTTCGTCGACCGCCGGCGAGCCTGCTTCCTCGAGGACCTTCTGATGGCGCCGCTGGATCGAGCAGTCCCGCTCGCCGAGGTGGACGCCGTTGCCATGTCGGTCGAACAGGACCTGGATCTCGACGTGGCGGGCACCCTCGATGAGCCGTTCGAGGATCAGTCGATCGTCGCCGAAGGCCGCGTGCGCCTCGCGTCGCGCCGCGGCGACCTCGGTCGTGAATCGGTCCAGGTCGCGGACCGTGCGCATCCCCTTGCCGCCGCCGCCGGCCGCCGGCTTGATGAGCAGGGGTGTGCCGATCCGTTCCGCGGCGTCGGTCAAGGCGCGATCCGATTGGTCGGGATCGTCGTACCCGGCGGGTGTCGGCACGCCGAGCTTGGCGGCGAGACGTCGAGCGGCGGCCTTGTCGCCCATCGCACGGATGGCGTCCGGAGGCGGACCGATCCACAGGATCCCGGCATCGAGTGTCGCCTGAGCGAAGTCCGCGTTCTCCGCGAGGAACCCGAAGCCCGGATGGATCGCGTCCGTCGTCGCGGCTTTGGCAGCTTTGATGACGGCATCGACATCGAGAAGGTCGACCGCATGGGGGCCGGTCGTCGGTGGGGTCACCGCGCGGATGCCGAGCCGATCGCACGTACGTGTGATGCGAGCCGCGATCTCGCCGCGATTGGCGATGAAGAGCGTCGAGATCCGAGACGGGCCGCCTGTGCCCGGTTGTATCGCGTCGAAAGCGTCAAACGCGACACGCCACCGCCCACCGACGCGTCGAGCGGGCATGATTCCCGCGGTGATCCAGCGCTGGACGGTCCTTGTCGACGTACCGAGGCGCCTCGCGACCTCGCTCGGGCTCAGTTCTTGGGACATCGGTGTCGCGAGTGTCGCATATGCGCCTGTCGTCGGCTAGCGCAGACGGGGCTCCACATCGACTGCCCGGGTGCGCCGAGCGATCCGGTGGAGGCCTTCCCAGCAACCGGGACAGGGAGCATGCATCGACTGACTGGGTCCATCGATGTCGGGCACGAGCCCGCTGCAGCCGATGCACGCGACGCGCGCATCAGTCATCCGGGTCGCGCACCCATGCCGGACGGCGCTTCTCCGTGAATGCGCCGAAACCTTCCCGAGCCTCCTCGCTCACTCGCTGACGAGCGATGACCCGCGCCGTGTGCCACTTGGCCGATCCGTGGCCGAGGCCGCGGACCTCGCGCACCACGGCCTTCGCCGCGCGCACGGCGGTCGGGCCGGAGGCCAGGATGTCGCCGACTGCCGCCTCGACCGCTGCATCGAGCGCGTCCTCGCCCTCCGCGAGCTCGTGGACCAGGCCGATACGCTGCGCCCGGACCGCGTCGAATCGACGTCCACCAGGGAACAGCGCACGGGCGTGCGTCTCCCCGATCTTGGCGACGACGAACGGGGAGATGACCGCGGGCAGGATCCCAAGACGCGTCTCGGTGAAGCCGAAGCGGGTCCCGCTCTCGGCGATCACCAGATCAGCCACGGCGCACAGGCCCATCCCGCCGCCGAGTGCGGCTCCGTGGACCCGCGCGACGACCGGGACGGGACAGACGTCGATCGACTCGAACATGTCGGCCATCGCCATCGCGTCCTGCTCGTTGCCGTCGACGTCCAGCGCCATCGCTGCCCGCATCCAGCCGATGTCGGCGCCGGCGCAGAACGACGCACCGTCCCCGGCGAGCACGACGACACGAAGCGTTGCCGCGTCCTCGCGTGCGAACGCCGTGAACGTCGACCGCAGCTCCGCGATGAGTGAGGCGTCGAATGCGTTGTGGACGTCGGGGCGCGCGAGCGTCACGCGGGCCACGACACCGCGAGGGCCGGACCGCTCGAGTCGGAGCGCGTTCACCGGCGCATCGTACCGGCCGTCCGACGGCCCGGATCGGGCAACCTCCGGTGCCGATGCGCACCGACAGCGTTCGAAACGGCGCGGAACGAAGGTACTCTCCCGAGTATGGGTCCTGCGAACCCGTGGTCCCCGAGCTGGCGACCCGATCCGTCGGGACGGCGACTCGCGGCCATCCGCACGGCTCGACGGGGTGCGCTGCTCGCCGCCGTCATGCTCGGCAGCGTGACGGTGGTCGCCGGTATCGTCGCGCCGGAGGCCGCCGGTCGGCCCGTGACGGTTCCCGCCGCGATCGCGGCGATGGCGATTCCTGCTCTC
>DATHTG010000145.1:0-2805 GCA_035463515.1 Candidatus Limnocylindrales bacterium | reverse complement strand
GGCCAACGGCAGCGACGAGTGGCGCACCAACCAGAACCGCAAGGTCGCCGAGAACTGCAATCCGGTCGCGCAGACCTTCATCTCCGATGCCCTGGGCGACGACTCGGTCCAGTCCAACCACGTCGACGAATTCGCGAGCCGTCCGGTGAGCGTGCTCCTGCTGACGCCGAACACGGCCGCTGGGCTCACTCAAGCGGCCAAGCGCGCCATGGACAAGGGAATCCCGGTGATCACGCTCGACCGGAGCGTCGACACCGAGGTCACCCAGCACATCGGGGCCGACAACAAGCTCATCGGCCGCACGGCCGCCGAATACGTGTCCAAGACGATCCTCGGCGGAAACGGCGGCAAGGTCATCGAGATCCAGGGAACGGCCGGGGCCTCGGCGACGACAGACCGCCACGACGAGTTCGTCAACTGGCTGACCGAGAACGATCCGTCGGTCGAGATCGTCCAGAGCGTCACGGCCGACTACAAGCGCGAGGTTGCGCTGACCGCCATGAACGACCTGCTCCAGGCGTACGGGCCGGGTGAGGTGGACGTGATCTACACGCACAACGACGCCATGGCACTCGGCGTGGTCGCGGCGCTCGAGACCGCCGGCCGGCTCGACGAGTTCAAGGTCGTCGGCATCGACGGGCAGAACGAGGCGATCCAGGCGATCAAGGACGGCAAGATCGTGGTGACCTTCACGTACGACAACGCCGGCAAGGAGGCCTGCGAGACCGCCAAGAAGCTGCTCGCCGGCGAAACCGTCGAGAAGCAGTGGGTGCTCGAGACCAACACGATCGACGCCTCGAACGTCGACGACTGGATCGGCAAGGGCTTCTAGGGATTTCGCGCCGCGCCGGGGACACGGTCGACTCCTCCGCCGTGTCCCCGGCAACGCCCGCGAGCAGCCAGTGAACGAGACCGAAGCAGCAGCAGGCGGGACGACGCCGGCCGGTGGCCGCGTCGTCCTCGAGATGCGCGGCATCGACAAGGCGTTTCCCGGTGCGCATGCCTTGCGTCGGGTGAACCTGACCGTTCGCGAGGGCGAGATCCTCGGTCTCGTCGGGGAGAACGGCGCCGGCAAGTCGACGCTCATCAAGATCCTCGCCGGTGCCTACGAACGGGACGCCGGCGACATCAGGATCGGCGACGAGTCGGTGGAAACGGCCTCGCCGCACGACATGATCCGGCGCGGCGTCGCGGTCATCTACCAGGAACCGTCGCTCGCACCGCACCTGTCGGTGGCGGAGAACCTGTTCATGGGGCGGCTGCCGACGCGTGGCCCGGGGATCGTCGACTGGCCGCGGCTGGCCCAGGACACGGCGGTCGTGGCGCAGCGTCTCGGGCTCGACCTGAAGCCGTGGACCCGCGTCAGCCGGCTGAGCGTCGCCGGCCGCCAGATGGTCGAGATCGCCAAGGCGCTGTCACGCGACGCGCGGATCATCGTCCTCGACGAGCCCTCGGCGGTGCTCGCGGACGCCGAGCTGCGCGGGCTGTTCGAAGTCATGCGACGGCTGGCCGAAAAGGGCGTCGCATTCATCTATATCTCGCACCGGCTCAATGAGGTCTTCCAGGTGACGCATCGGGTCACCGTGATGAAGGACGGCCAGATCGTCGCGACCCGGCCCACCAGCGAGCTCGGCCCGGAGGAACTGGTCCGGCTGATGGTCGGGCGTGATCTCGCCGCGAGCGACGACGGTCGCACCATCGCCGAAGGGCCGGTCGCGCTCTCGGTCCGGGCACTCAATCGGGCCGGTGTCCTCCAGAACGTCGATCTATCGGTCCGCGCGGGCGAGATCGTCGGCATCGCCGGGCTGGCCGGCTCGGGACGGACCGAGCTGCTCCGTGCCATCCACGGTGCCGACCCGATCGACAACGGCACGATCGAGGTCTTCGGGTTGCCGGTGCGAATCGGCTCGCCGCGCAAAGCGATCGCGCTGGGGATCGGCCTCCTCACCGAAGATCGCAAGGGCGACGGCCTCCTGCTCCAGCAGTCAGTCGGTTTCAACATCACGATCTCCCGACTCGGCGAGGTCGCTCCCGGCGGCGTCGTCCGGCGAGGGCTCGAGCGGCGGACGGTCAGGGCGTACATCGATCGGCTGTCGATCCGGACACCCGGGGTGGGAGCACGGGTCCGGAACCTGTCGGGCGGCAACCAGCAAAAGGTGATCTTCGCGAAGTGGCTGCACGCCCAGTGCCGGATCCTCCTCGTCGACGAACCGACGCGGGGCGTGGACGTTGGCGCGAAACGCGAGATCCACCAGTTGCTGCGCAACCTGGCCGATCGCGGCGTGGCGATCGTCATGGTCTCGTCGGAATTGCCGGAGATCCTGGCGGTCAGTGACCGGGTGCTGGTCATGCGCGAGGGCCGCATCACCGCCGAGTTGACGCGGGCCGAGGCCACGGAGGAACGGATCATGGTCCACGCCACGAGGCCTGCCGCGTGACACGGATGGCCGAGGAGACCGGCGAGATCCCGGCGGTGGTCGCGCGGCTCCTCGACGACGGGTCGGCCGACGTCCGGGAAGCGGCCGCGCACATCCGCGCCGCGTCGCCGCGCTGGGTCGTCGCCGTGGGCCGTGGCTCGTCGGACCATGCCGCGACGTATGCCCGCTACCTGGCCGAGACACGGCTCGGGCTGCCTGCCGGGTTGGCGGCGCCGGCGGTGACGACGCTCTACGGTGCCCGCATCGACTGGCGGGACGGGCTCGTCATCGCCGTCTCCCAGTCCGGGGCCAGTCCCGACGTCGCGGAGACCGTGGCGGCGGCCCGTGCCGGAGGAGCCGTGACCGTAGCGATCACGAACGAGGCCGG
>DATHTG010000144.1:0-2899 GCA_035463515.1 Candidatus Limnocylindrales bacterium | reverse complement strand
AAGCCAGACGGCGATGTACGTCAGCGTCACGAGGACCCACAGGACGACGCGGAGAACTTCCACGAGTTCGGGGACGATCCCGAGCCGGATCAGGGCGAACGCCGCGACGCCGAGGACCATCACGACCAGCACGAGCGCGATCACCGCGAGCCCTGCGGCGAACTTGCCGTTGATCACGGCGTCCCGGTGGATCGGCTGGGAGAGCAACCGCGGCAGCGTCCCGTTGGCCCGCTCGCCGTTGATCGCGTCAAACGAGAACGCGAGGCCGAGCAACGGTCCGACGAGCGCCAGGAACCCGACGACCGACGGCAGAGAGATCTGGTCGTTCGCCGAGGGCGTCAGCCCGAACAGTGCGATGAACAGCGCGGGGTAGTCGTTGGCACCCGTCGGTGCCTCGCGGATCTGGCCGCTGAGGAAGTACAAGGGCACAGCAGCGGCAAGCGCCATGATGATCGCGAGTACGTAGAAGCGCGACGACAACAGGTGGTCGCCGAACTCCTTTCCGGCGATGACCATCCAACCCGCCCGCGGGATCGACCGGGAGCGCGCGTCCGTCGAGATGCCATCCGAGGGGGCACGCCTCGCACGCGGCGCGCCCGGTTCGACCGTCGTGGTCGTCGACGTCATGCCGGCACCTCCCCCGGCGTCGCCCTGCGCCCCTCGATCCGTCCACCGCCTGGCCGCGCCACGGCCTTCCGGTAGATGTCCTCGAGCGACGGCACGACTGCCCGGATCGACGTCAGCGGTAGATGCTCGGTCGCGACTGCCGCGAGGACCGCCGACCGGACCACAGCCGGATCGGCGCCCCGGTCGATCGTGAGGTGCCAGGGGTCGCCCGGGCGCGATCCATCGCGGATCTCCGTCACGCCGGCCACGGCGGCGAGTACGGATCGGGCACGCGCCTTGTCGGCATCGCTTCGGACATCGAGTCCGACCTCCAGCTCCTGCTTGCCCTCCCCGAATCGCTCGGCGAGCTGGGTCATCGTTCCCTGGCCGATCAGGCGACCGGCCGAGAAGATGCCGATCCGGTCGCAGACGGACTGGACCTGATTGAGCAGGTGGCTGGAGAGCAGGATCGCCATCCGTCGCTCGGTCACCAGGCGCCGCAGCAGCTCGAGGATCTCCGACACGCCGAGGGGGTCGATCGCGGTCGTGGGTTCGTCGAGGATGAGGACGTCGGGGTCCTTGATCAGGGCGTCGGCGATGCCCAGGCGCTGGATCATGCCGCGGGAATAGGTGTCGACGCGATCGTCGGCCCGATCGGTCAGACCCACCTGCCCGAGCACCGATTCGATGGTGTCGTCCATCGCGTCGCGATCGAGGCGGTTCAACCGTGCCGTGTAGCGCAGGTTTTCGCGGCCGGTCATCTCGCCGTAGAACCCGACGGCATCCGGCAGGTAGCCGACCCGCCGCTTGACTTCGAGCGGGCCGCGTGACGGATCAAGCCCCACGACCCGAGCCGCGCCCTCGGTCGGCTCGGTCAGCCCGAGCAACATCAGGATCGTGGTCGTCTTCCCCGCACCGTTCTGGCCGAGCAGCCCGAAGATCTCGCCTGCCCGGACGTCGAGGTCCAGGTGATCGACGGCGACGAGGTCGTCGTATTCCTTGGTCAGACCGCGCGTCTTGATGAGGACCGGAGCGGCGCCATCCGGCACCGCGGTACGGTCACCCGCCTCGGGTCGCCGCCCGGGTCGCCTCTTCGCCGCGATCCGTCCGGGACTCCCGCTCATCGCCGTCCGTAGGTCCGGAAGACGTAGTACAGGCCGCCGAGGATCACCGCGATCAGCGCGATGCCCACCAACGCCCAGATCGGCGACGTCTCGACCGTGTACCGGAAGTCGGCGCTGGCCCCCGTCGTGTTCTCGGTCGACGTGGCCTTGAAATCGATCATGTAGTCACCGGCCACGGCATCGCCTGATGGCGTGATCGTGGCGGTGATCCGACCGACCTGACCGGGATCGATCGACTCCAGGCCATCGGCCGGGTCGACGGTCACCGTCCAGCCGCCTGGCGGAGTCCCCGCCAGCTTGACCCCGGTGATCGGCGCCGTGCCGGTGTTGCTGATCTCGAACGTCTGCGTGGTGGCCGACCCGGCCGAACCCCGGCCCGAGAGTGGTCCGCCGTTGGCGACGGCGAGGTCCATGCCATAGGAGCCTGTGACGGCGATCGTCAGGTCGGCCTCGACCGTCCGGTCACCCGCGGTGGCCGTGACATGGATGGGGTACGTCTGTGCGGGGGTCCCCTCGGGTGCCTTGGCAGTGACGCTGATGCTTTGCGTCGCACCGGCCTTGACGACCGTCGACGCGGCGTCGGTCGCGCCGGTGAGCGTCGTCTCGATGTCCCAGTCCGCCGGACCGGTCGCGGTCGGGCTGACCGTGACGTCCTGCGCTGTGTCGTTCTTGAACGACAGGTCGAACTTGAAGGACTTGTCCGAGGCGCCGGTCAGCTCCGGCGTGTTGGTCGTCAAGCTGAGCGCGCCTGCCGCCTCGGCGTTGACGCGGACGGTGATCGGCAGGACGTCCTCTGCGCCGCCGCCACGGGCGGTGACACGGATCGTCGACGAGCCGTTCGACGCCTCCGACGGGACGTTGACGTCGAGGCGGACCTCACCCGGCTTGGAGGGCGAGACCGCGACGCCGTCGACCACGTAGCCGCCACCGATGAGGCTGGCCGTCCAGCCGCTCGGTACACCGGCCAGCGACAGCGCGATGTCCGCGTTCCGTGTCGAGTCGACGGTGAGGTCGAAGCTGACCTTGTTCCCAGGTGCGACGGCGACCGCCGGGAACGGAGTCGTGACCTCGAGCCCGTTCGCGGCACCGACCGCCGGGGCGAAGACCGCCAGAACGAGTGACGAGATGACGAGCGCGGCGGTCAGCGAGGCGCGCCGCGCGCCCCTCCT